>NZ_ARPN01000125.1:0-50228 GCF_054966645.1 Pseudoalteromonas sp. SANK 73390 | reverse complement strand
AATAACATTAGGTAATTGATTTTCTGCTTTCTTTACTGTGTTATCAGTAACACCACCACTGCCGCTACCACCGCAAGCTGATAACAATGTCATTAGGGCAGCAGTAAAAACAGTGATAAATAGGGGGGGTTTATTTTGGTTTACATTATTCATTAGAGTCGAATATCCTTATTGTCTTAAAAAGCTCAAGCAACCCAGTAATCAATTATGGGGTAAACATTGCCGAGCCGACGTATTCCTTAGAGCCCCATTTTAAAACACAATTTCGTTACATTCAATTCACGATTTGATTTTTATCTGTTTTTAAGCTGATATGGTCGCTTTACTAGCTCGACATGAACTACGCGTACTCGTTTGGTGCAAACTGCTAGGCCGCTTGAGTAATCAAATTAAAAACCTTTAGCAGCTAAAAATGAGTCGACTCAATACAGCCTCTAATAAGATTGAAGTATTTATAAAAGCAAAATTTAAACCTTGTCTGAGCTAATACAAATATTGTTGTAACATCATGCAATTTGGTTGTTTTTAAGACCTTGCAATACCAGAGGAAGCCATATATGGGGCTATTTACATAATGTTCCAAAATATATCTATTGGCTATAACTTCATTGACTCAGTATCATAGATACTAAAAACTCTCCCTTACCAGCACATAATATAAATAATATCTTATTGTTAGCCTGTAAGGGCTAACAATAAGAAGTAAGCGCACTTATTAATTTATTTATACCATCACGGGTAATGTCTTTGTGCGTTACAAAACGCATGCCTTGATAGCCAGGTGTAATAATGATCCCCTGCTTTTTTAGTTGTTCGCTTATGCTCTGAATATCCAGTTGTTCATCAATATCAACAAACACAATATTAGTTTGAACAGGGTAGGCTTGCGTACTAAAACCGGGCAGCAAGTCTAATTGATGAGCAAGGTATTGTGCATTATCATGATCTTCAACTAAGCGGCTAACATTATGTGTTAACACGTATTGCCCTGGCGCAGCCAAAATACCAGCTTGACGCATACCGCCACCTAACATTTTACGTAAACGCCGTGCTTTTTTAATAAAAGCATTGCTTCCCAGTAATAACGACCCGACTGGTGCCCCTAACCCTTTTGAAAGGCAAATAGTCATAGAATCAAAATGCTGGCTAATTTCTTTAATATCTACATTTAATGCAACAGCGGCGTTATACACTCGCGCACCATCTAGATGCAGCGCTAATTGATGTTTTATAGCAAAAGAGCGTGCCAGCGCTAAATACTGTAAGCTCAGTACTTTTCCACCGATGGTATTTTCTAAGCTCAAAAGCTTTGTACGTGCAAAATGGCTATCATCAGGTTTAATGGCTTTTTCTAGTTTTTTTAAACACAGGCTACCATCAGCTTCGTTTTCTATTGGCTGTGGCTGCACTGAGCCAAGCACGGCAGCACCACCAGCTTCGTAACGGTAGTTATGCGCGTTTTGACCGCACAAATACTCATCACCGCGCTCGCAATGGCTTAGAATCGCCAACAAGTTTGCCTGTGTACCAGAGCTAACAAATATACTCGCTTCAAAACCGTGGCGCACAGCAGCCCAATGCTCTAGTTCATTTACACTGGGGTCATCCCCATAAACATCATCACCGACTTGGGCATTGCTCATGAGTAAACGTATTTGCTGACAAGGCTGCGTGACGGTATCTGAACGAAAATCTATCATCTCGCATTACTCCTATCGTTGGTGTTTATAAACAACGCCATTTTTCATTACAAAAGAGACATTAGACAGTGCTGTAATATCATTTTCAGGGTTTGCTTTTAACGCAATAATATCAGCGTACTTGCCCACTTCTAAAGACCCTAAATTAGTCTCCTGACCAAGTAACTTAGCAGCATTACGTGTTGCACTAACCAGCACTTGCTTTGGCGTCATACCGTAGTTGACCATCAATTGTGCTTCTTTGGCATTATCACCATGGCGTGACACGCCAGAGTCAGTACCAAACGCAATATTTACATTATTCTGTAATGCGCTGCGAAACGCGTTCTCCATAAGAGGGGCTACTTTTCGCACTTTATCTGCAACGGCCTTCGGCATGTTTGGATTATTTAACACCTCTTTTGAAACTGTGTGGCCAGCCAACAGCGTTGGCACTAAATAAGTACCGTGCTTTTTAAACAGCACGATTGACTCTTCATTCAAATACGAGCCATGTTCAATTGAGTCTACACCCGCACGAATAGCAGCATTAACACCTTGTGTACCATGCGCATGTGCCGCGACTTTGCGACCAAGATTATGCGCAGTTTGAACAATCGCGGTAAGTTCATCATTAGTTAGCTGTTGATTTACACCTGCAGCCGTATTGCTCAATACCCCACCGGTTGCCGTGATCTTAATAACATCAGCGCCATATTTAATTACTTCACGAACAGCGCGTTGACAATCGTCAGCGCCATCACAAATACCCAGGCTGGTATTCATTGTTTCAATAACATTGCGTCTATAACCGTGCATATCCGCATGCCCACCGGTTGCTGAAATAGCATTACCTGATGCGAATATGCGTGGCCCAGCTATTGTTTGTTTTTCTATTGCTCGTTTAAGTGGGAATATAACTTGATAATTAGCGCCTAAATCTCTGACTGATGTAAAACCTGCATCCAGTGTTTTTTGCAAATAAGGGATTGCTTTTAGCGCGTAGTCGGCGTCATCTTGCGTAAGCCAAGCATGCGGATTTGTCTTTGTATCTCGCTCAAATGTCATATGCACATGCATATCTATCATGCCTGGCATCACATAATATGCTTTTAGGTCATAAGTTTTAACACCCTCAAGCCCCAACTTTTCAACAGACTGGTAGCCACTATAAATAGCAGACACGCGACCATTTTCGAGTACTAAAGTTTGCTCGGTTAGCGCATCGGCTTCTGGTTTAATACGTACTTTTCCAGCATGAATAACACCATCAACCTGCGCTAATGCAGCAAAGTGAACAAATACCGCTCCAAAAAATACAGCGATCCTCTTTGTTTTTTTCATTATTTTTCTCCATATCAACGATATGATATCAATACCACATTATTCTCTGTGACTGACTCAATTTGCGGTCAATCAACACCACGCTCTGTTCTTTTTTACCTTTTACCCTCATAATCACGCTCCATTGCGACATAAGTCTCGTAGCCGCTCAATAAACATCTGCGCAGCTATACCTAATCGGTCGCCATCTTGAAAGACTAAAAATAGTGAACTGGTACGAATTGCGCTATAAGTCAAAGGCAAGCGCACCAGCTTGGCGCTTTCTAGCTCGCTCGTAATTGCGCTCAATGGCAACCAAGCAAACCCTAGACCCTGTGAAATCACATCTATTGAAGTGCGTAAGTGACTCACGGTCCAACGCTGTTCAGCTTCTAACCAACCTGAATCTGAGCGTTTATGATATGCAGAATCCCTGATCACTATTTGACGAAAAGACTTCAAATCCTCAAGTTCTAGCTGTCGATTAAGTTGCTGTAAAGGGTGAAAGGGGCTAGAAACCGCGACAAAGTCGATAGTGCATAACTGCTCACTCACTCCGTTTGCAAGACTGATAGGTGAAATGGCCACATCTGCTTGATTACTCTCTACCAATTCGTGCGCGCCGCTTAAAATGGACTCAAATAACTCAATGCGCAATAAAGGGTATGATTTAGATGTTGCTTCAAGTGCCTGATACAAAATATGTTTGTCAAAAACTTCATCAACTGCAATGCGCAACGATGCTTCCACGCCAGCACCAAGCGTGTGACCCACAGCTTCCACTTTTTGAGCTTCATCTAACAGGTAGTTAGCACGTCTGAGTAACATTTCACCAGAGTCTGTTAACTTCGTTTTTCTGCCTTCTACATAAAATACTTTAACCCCTAACAGCTGCTCAATTTTACTCACAGCAGTGTGAATGCTCGACTGACTCTTGTGTATGTGCTCGGCCGCTTGGTTAAACCCACCATGCTCGGCCACCATACGAAACATTCGCCATTGTTCTAGTGTAATTCTTAGCATGCTGTTGCACTTTCCCATGATTATCTTGTAGATACGCATTTAGTAAAACATATCGATGTCAGTGGGTGAATATTTTTCTGGCTATATTAAAGTTAAAAAACACTTTACCTCAACTTAGCTTGAGCTTTTACGCTTTAAGCACTTTCAAAGGAGTACTTATGCGTAACACACTTATTTTATTTTCAAGCGCCAACGAGAATGGCAATACTTTTAAACTGACTAACCAAGTTATGAACAATTTAGCCAACGAACAAGTTAAGTTTTTCCATATTGATAAACTTAATTTCGCAGATTATAACTATAATAATCAATATAGTTATGATGATTTCTATCGCATTGTAGAAGCATTGAATTGGGCAGATAACATCATTTTTGCCTCTCCAGTGTACTGGTACAGCGTAAGTGCCAATATGAAACGCTTAATTGATCGAATGACAGAGCTAACTGAAAACCCCACAATTAAACCCATAGGTAAAGCGCTCAAAGGTAAGCGTGGTTACGTATTGACCACCTCAGCAAGCGAACAAGTGTGTGATGTGTTTGCCCGTTTTTTTAGTCAGCTTTATAGTTATTTTGATATAAAATACAGTGAGTTATTACACGCCTCATGTCGTGAGGAATTTACCTTAAAAGAAGAAGAATTTAGACAGTTCATCCACAGCATTAACCGTGCGCCAGCTACCTAATGTAAATAACCTCAGCTCTGGATAAGTGAATTTGCCCAATAAAGCTATTTTTCTCACTCTCGGCGTTGCTTTCATTTGTAATAGCCAGCTATTACTGCATAAAAGCGCCTTGATATTGAAAAAAATATCATCATTGGATTGTACGTAATATTTGTTTACAACAATATTTTCTATTTCAAAACCCTTATCCAAACCTGAGGTTAAACAGCCACTTTAGTATTAGCAAAGTGGCTTTTTTGTTCACCCCTCAATATGGCGCTGACACTGTAATTTATATTTTCGTCGCACTTCATCTACTAAACGATAGCGAGAGCTACGCTGGCGTTCATGAGGAGCAAACATTGAACTGGCACCATCGAGTAAGTTAACAGCATGAGTCAGTGCTTCAACTTTACTTTCATCTAGCTCACCTTGAGCGGTCAATTCATTAATTTGCGCAATTGCTAACTCTTTAGCTGCAATATCTTCCGGCAAACCCGAGCGGGTACACAAGCCATACGTGCCAGATAAAAAGTGTGTCCACTCGGTTTTAATATGGTCAGAGAGTTTTTCATTCAATTTTGCATCTATGCTGCGATAGCCTTGTGCTTGTAAAGCTTCTATGGTTTGTTTATATCTATGACTGAACACACGGTAGATTGACTCTTGATCATCTAAAGCCTGCACTATCCCTAACCAATTAACATACCCTTTAGCATAATATTCATAATCACTATGCTGCTGGTGATGACCAAAAAACGACTCACAATGTACATCAAGGTTTAAATGATAAGATGCTTGAGGCACAACGCCCTGCTGTTGGTAGTGACGCAGGGTTTGTTCACTGACCTGTGCCAATGATAATAATTGCGATAGCGTAATAAAGTGGTTGTTTAGATAATCTAATAACTGCAATGTTATTTCCTTTTTAATTCACAATAAATAAAAAAATCCCTCGCCCCTTGACCTCAAGCTAACTTGAGCTTTTAAAGTTAACTTAACTCAGTAACACATACTTATAAATGAGTATTTACCAAATAATGAAGCAAAGGTTTAATAGCAAAAGCGATTAAATCACAAATTTATACAAAGAAAAAATAGGAGATACCCATGCGCTTAGAACACCTCAATTTAGTGATTACAAATATGGAAAAATCATTGCACTTTTATCAGGCCGCATTTCCTCATTGGCATGTACGTAGTCAAGGACATGGCCAGTGGTACGGCAAAGCAAGACATTGGTTACATTTTGGCGATGACTATAACTATATTGCCTTTAGCGACCACGGCGAAGGAGAAAACCGGATATTAACAGGACACCAAACAGGGCTTGGTCATTTTGCATTTGAGGTTAATAACCTAAGTGCCCTAATTCAAAGAATGGAAAACTCAGGCTATGCCGTTGACAAAGGTAGCAGTGATAATCTACATCGCAGAAATGCCTACTTTATAGACCCCGATGGTTTTGAAGTTGAGTTTGTTCAATACCATAGCGATTTGCCAAAAGAGCGTAATAATGATGATTAACACCAAACGGGCCACACTGTAACAGCAATGCGGCCTTCACTTTGTTAACAATGATCAGCCAAGCTTCAAGCGCTCAACTTAGAGGAGCCCGGCAAAATTGCGATATCTTACTTTAATATAATTAAACTGCTTAATTATGAAATTTTATTTTTATGATTGAATTACAACATTAGGTTGCGGCTCACGTGAAGCACTACCAAACCGTCTAATCATTTTTGCTATTGGCCGCTCAAAGCAGCAAAAAGAGATATAAGCCACCAGTAAACTCAAACTCAGTGATAAGATCAGCTTAAATTCAATCGCTATTTCCCACTCGTTGACCACCAAAATAATGGGCATATGCAATAAGTACAGTGAATATGAAATTTTACCAACAAAATCTCCTAACTTGTTAGCAAGCAAGATATTGTTGTTAGGCACTAAAAACACTACACAAAAAAATACAGCACTCATCACCAATAAAACTTCATAGCTAAGCCACATCCTATTTTTAGCGTCTGATGTGACTGGCGTAAACTCTGGATACATAAGTGGAATTAAACCTAAAGAAAGAACAAACCAATGTTTTTTAAGATAATCTGGAATTTTTGCTGATTTATAATGCATACCAAACACCACCCCAACAAAGAAAAACGGTAAGGTTCTTAATATGCTAAATAAGTTATATGGAATACCATTAAAATCACCTGAAATTCTAGGGAAATTAGTAAAAAACAGTAACATCATCACTGCAACAACGCCGACATAAATATATCCAGCTCTTGCATTTGACAATGACCAAAAAATTACAAAAATTAAATAGAACTGAATTTCTGGTGGAATTGACCAAAGTACACTCCCACCATACACAAATAATAAATGGCCTAATAACGTATTAAAATCCGGTATGTTATAAAGCACATCCATTTCAGCTATAGTAAAAAAGTATGAGCAAAAAACAACAAGTAAATACAGAGGCAATACGCGCGCACCTCTGGCTATAAAGTAATGCTTAATATGTTCTTTAGTAAACTTTTTATCTAAATAAAGATGGGACATTAAAAAGCCACTTAACATGAAAAATAACATCACACCATATGCGCCACTGCCGCCACCTAAAGCACCATCAAGCCAATTAGTAATATCACTAAAGTGAGTGAAAAAAACGATTAATGCAGCAAGCGCCCTAAGTGTGTTTAACTTCCTGATTTGCATAAACTGCTATGTTCCCTTTTTATTTTTTGTCATGACAGTATTTATAAAAGCATCAAAATAAGGCCAACAATGACGATTCAAAGTGGCCTGTTTTGTATTTAAAAGCAATTCAACTTATCCGAGCACCGCTATTGATCCCAAACCCCATGCTCACTTTGCCCCTGAATATTCACCCGTTTGACATTAAACTCAGGCTCTTTGCCCAATTTTCGCTGCGCATTATAATCATTGTTTACGGCAATAATGGTCGGTGTTAATAACACAATAGCGAAAATATTTACTAGAGTCATTAAACCAAGCGCCATATCAGCTAAGCTCCATACTTCTTTTAACGTGGCAGTTGCACCCCATAACATCATGCCCAAATACATCGCAGTATAAATACTTCGCCCAAGTTTGTTATCTAATTTAAACAAGTGCAAATTACTCTCAGCATAAGCAAAATTGGCAACGACAGAGGTAAATGCAAACAAAGTAATTGCAGCAGCAACAAAATAAACACCACCTTGCGCTAAATGCGCTGTCATCGCATTTTGAGTAAGGCGTATGCCTTGCATTTCACCACTAATGTCAACATCAGCGAGTAGAATAACCACAGCAGTACAACTGCACAGCACAATGGTGTCAAAAAACACGCCTAGCATTTGAATATACCCTTGCGTTACAGGGTGATTTGGCACTGGACTGGCAGCCCCTGAGGCGTGAGGTACACTACCAGCACCCGCTTCATTTGAGTATAACCCGCGCTGAATGCCATTTTTAATCGCTGCTCCCATAGCACCAGCACCCGCCTCTTGTAAGCCAAAAGCTGAGAGTAAAATGTCTTTGATCATTGCAGGTACTTCACTAAAGTTAATCAGCGTTATTATCACTGCGACAGAAACAAATACAATGCCCATAATAGGCACTACTCGCTCAGCAAATCGGGCTATGGCTTTAAAACCACCGAGTATGATAGAGCCCGCCAACACAGTGATAACAATACCTGAGTAAAGCGGTGGAATATCAAATGCAAAAGATAATGCATCAGTAATAGTATTGGTTTGCATAGCACTGAAACTAAATCCATAACCCAAAAACAAGCAAACAGCAAAAACAATGGCTAACCAGCGCTTATTTAAACCCATTTGAATGTAATAAGCAGGCCCGCCACGAAACTCTCCAGCGCTATCTCGCACTTTGTAAACTTGACCAAGTACGCTCTCAGCAAAGCCAGTTGCCATGCCAAGCACTGCAATCACCCACATCCAAAAAATAGCCCCACTGCCCCCAAGTGAGATAGCCACTGCAACACCCGCTAAATTACCTGTGCCAACACGTGCTGAAAGCCCTGTACACAATGCTTGAAAGGAACTAATTTCTTCTTTATTAGCTTTGCTACTGCCTTTTAGCAAAGTAAACATATGCGTAAACTGGCGCACTTGAATACAGCCTAATCGCGCCGAAAACCACACACCTGCAAACAGTAAAATATAAATCAGTAATTGGCCTTCTCCCCACAAAAGGCCATTAATGCTAGCAATCACTTCATTTACCATGCAGAACTCCTGTTATGCACCTTTTTAGATGCATTATTATTATATATTTTGCAAATGCACACCTGCGAGCATACAGCGAATAGAGCCACCTGCAGACTCTAAAGTAGGAATGCTCATCGGCAATAAACGGGCTGAGCTTTCAATTATGTTTTTTTGTTCCATCGTGAGCGCATCACACGCCGTATGAGATAACGCTAATACTCGCCCATGTTTACCCTGTAACTCTATTGCATTGCCACAAAACTGTGCAATTTGACTATTTGAGAGCACAATCACTTCCTTTTTATGTTGAGCAAAGCACTCTAATAAAGATGCCTGCTGCTCTTTTGGCACCATATCTAAGCCAATCATCACAAAGTTGCTTGCCACACACATCAAGACATTAGTGTGATATACCGCCATACCTTGTTCATCAAACGCTTTAAATATATGAGCTTGATAACCCAATTGCTTGCATACTTTCACCACTAACTTAGCACATGTGCGCTTTGACTCAACGGCATAGACAATTTTGTGATAATGATCCATCACCATAGAGCCCGTACCTTCTAAAAACAAATCATCACGCGTTAAATCACTAAAGTCCGTCAGCTTACTCACTCTATAGTGCTGCTTTAAAAATTCTATTATATCGTTACGTCGCTCTGCTCGACGATTGGGTGCATACATAGGATACGTTAGCAACTGACCATCACCATGTGTAGAAAACCAATTGTTAGGAAACACCGAGTCTGGCGTTAACTTAGTTTCATCCTCAAATAAATGTACGATTACGCCCGCATCAGTTAGCAATTTGGCCACACCGCTGACTTCTTGATAAGCCTTTATACAACTATTTTGGCTCTCAGCAGCAACTTGATACGCATTATCTTGCATTGTTTGTGGATTAGATACAAAGTGATGGGGTCGGATCATCACCACAGCATTCGGCGTTTGTGATTGCCTCATACTGCCCCCATCCTAACGATTACCTGTTTGGTACAAGCCAAAGGTACAGCTTGTTTAAATGTAAAAAAGAACGCCCGCATTGCGCCTCCAAAGGTGTTGTCATAATTTAAACTCTACTATAACGAGCAAAAAGAACAGTTAAAATGCCAAAGCTATAAGCAATTAGCACTATTATTTATCATTTTGTATAGCCATACATTGCAAAATGCCAACATCTTGGTACTTTAAATGGGTTCGTTGTTTAAATGTGGGAGTTTTAAATGCAGCCTTATCTGTATGACTCATTAGATAAAGCGCTTATCGCAGCACTTAGAAAAGATGGTCGAGCATCTATATCTGCATTAGCACAATTGCTTAATATATCTCGTGGTACAGTACAAAATCGTTTAGATAGGCTACAAAGCTGTGGCGCTATATTAGGGTTCACCGTAAGGGTTCATGAACAAATAGACAGTGACTGCGTGCACGCCATTATGATGATAGAGGTCGTAGGCCAGTCAACCTCCCAAGTCATCCAAAAATTAAAAGGCATACCTGAACTGGTTAGAATACATACAACTAATGGCGCGTGGGATTTAGTAGCAGAAATAAAAGCAGCTAATTTGAGCGCATTTGATAGCGTACTAAAAGAGGTCCGAGCAATACACGGTATTCTCAACAGCGAAACCAGCATTAAGCTTTCTTCAATTTAAGCTAATGAGGAAGATCTGTATACTTTTTATAAATAGCCTCGATTTCTTGATTTACTATCATAATGGTTAAAGCATCATCTAATTGTTTTTTCAAATCAACCAAATGCGGCTGTAATCGCATGGCGACGTTGGTAGTCTCAATCGTGTATGCATCATTAAACTGCCCATAAGCTGGGTTATTGGCAATATAATAATGTGCCGTATCTTGACCTATTAAAATATAGTCTAAACGACCATAAGCCAACTGGCCTAACAGCTCTTTTTCAGAAACATTATCGTATACAAGTAACTTATCCTCACCAAAGTGTCGTTCAAAAGTGCCATACCGATACCCTCTTACACGACCAACGACACTTCCGTAAGCCTGATTTATAACCTCTAACTTATTGCTGTGATTAGCTAATAAAATTTCCACCGACTTAGCATAGTCAATGGTATAAACACCCGGCACTTTTTGTTCTGCGCGCCACTGCCAATTAACTCCGGGTTCAATATCTACTTGACCTGAGTCAAAAAAACGTTGCCCACGCGCCACTGATGTGGCTATAAACTCAAACTCATGACCAGTTAGCTGCGAAAGCCGGGCAAAAATATCCGCAAATATACCAACAACCTGCTGATTATCTCTAAAACTGTAAGGTGGATTAGCACCGTGATACACCAACACGGTATACTTTTGACCAAAAGCGGAAAACGCAATTAACGCAATACATATAAGCCATAGTTTCATAGCAGCTCACTTAACCCTATATTACCTATAAGTTAGTTATAGCATTTTGTTTGACTTTTAACCGCCCCGCTTAAAGTCATTGTGTTTTATTGTTCAGATTTAAGTTGTTGAGCATATTTTGCTACCACTAATAAATTAGCAATAAACCATAAATCTTTAATCACAAATTGCCCAAGGCCTGCCAATAGAGTCTGTGAGCTAAATGCTCCTTCGGCACTAAATAAAAACGTTTGTGTCATTACAAATACCGAAGCACAGCCGAATATGGCCAGCAGTATTATATTGCGTTGCTTAAACCAAAGGCCTAACCCGAGTAAAGCAGCAAAAGCTAGGTCAAAAATACCGATAATATTTGACGCCTGTTGCACCGAAAATACTTCATAAAGCCATGACATAAATGGCGAGGTGCTCACCAGTGATACAATGCCCTTCGCTTCAAACTCAAAAAACTTGAGCCCGCCAATCCATAATAACACCATCGCCACGGGAAAATAGTTTAGCCAAGCTAATTGCTTAATAGAAAATCGTGTTGAAAAAAATACACTCGCTAAAAGAGGAAAAAGTGCTGCATATTTTATAATGCCTTGTCCAGAACCAAGAATTGGAAAGCCGCCCAAATCTTGAATATATCGACTAGGGCTAGTAAGCGTCAGCAAAAAAACAGCTGCAAGAACGGCAAATATAACTGCACCTAGATGCTTAAACTGAGGTTTATCGATAAATACAAGTACCGCAGCAAGCATCATTACAATACCAATCAGTAAGCCCAGCGTAACACCACTCATCATGCTATCTATATGATAAAAAACAAGTAGTAAATCCATCCCCTTGGGATTACCATTGAGTGCAAACGACAAACCCAACAGGCCCAGACTGACAGCTAAGCACACTTTTATTGCTAGATTTACATACTTATTAAACATTAATTTATTCTCTTTATACACAATAGTGAACAGTTGACCGTTCAAAGCAAAGTTTTACTTCAAATATAGTTTGATTCAAACTTCGAGAAAGTACCAAGGTCTATAAGGATACGCTTTTGAATTAAGCAGACTGTGTTGAGTTGATATAAGCGGCGCTGATGTGCGCCGCTTATATTAAACTTAAGGCGTGTTTAACTTAAATTAACTTGATAGGTAGGTGGCTGATTGAGTTGCTTACCAAGTCCTCTCAGCCCAAGCCACCAAATCAATGCCAGTACTGCCATTGCCGCCAACCAAACGCTAGCGAACATAGGTTGCTTTGCAAAGTTGGCTAGCTGATAAATACTGGTTGATAGAATGTAGGCCAATGAGGTGGTCCAACCAATTACCAACCACATCCAGCGCGTGCCAGATTCTCGTTTTACCGCGCCTAGCACCGCCACGCATGGGGTATATAACAAAATTAGTACTAGATAACTAAATGCACCCAACTGGCCATTAAACTGACTGGCCATTTGCGTTAATAATGCATTACTGTTTGCATCTTGTTCATCCAATGCGCCAAGGCCTAGAGGGTCGCCAAGGCTACCTAATAAATCAATGAAGTTGCTTGGTATAGTAGCGAACGCTTCAATTGTTGAATCAACTAATGAGTATTCACTTTGCAGCTCACCTTGGCCAATATAAAGCGCATCAAGGGTGCCTACAATCGCTTCTTTGGCAAACAATCCTGTCACAATACCCACCGTGGCAGGCCAGTTGTCTTCTTCTATACCCAGAGGCTTAAATGCAGGTGTGACTACTTGCGCTGTTTTAGCAAGTAATGAACGTTCAGTATTTTCATTGCCAAAGCTGCCATCAGTCCCTATTGAATTAAGCATACTCAATAGCACAACGACCATCACGATAGTTTTACCTGCACGCAACGTAAAGCCTTTAAGGCGGTGCCATGTTGTGAGCCAAATATTGCGCCATACAGGTAAATGATAAGCTGGCATTTCAGTATAAGATGGGGTTTTTTCACCGGTAAATACCAGTTTTCTAAAAATAAAACCACTGGCAACAGCTACCACAATCCCCAATAGATATAATGCAAATACTACATTAGCACCATTGGTTGGGAAAAATGCAGCAGCAAATAACGCATAAACAGTTAAACGCGCACCACATGACATAAAGGGTGCCATAATAATGGTGAGTAAACGGTCCGACTCACGGTTCATAGTTCGCGCTGACATCACCGCAGGGACGTTGCAACCAAATCCAACAATTAAAGGCACAAATGCATTACCCGGCAAACCAATAGATGACATGAGTCGGTCAATAACAAATGCAGCCCGAGATAAATAACCACTATCTTCGAGTAATGATAAACACAAATACAATATGCCAATCACGGGAATAAAGGTGGCCACCAACTGTACACCTGCACCAAACCCATCAGCTAGAATAACACCGAGCCAATTAGGTGCATTAATGGCAGCTAACCCTTCTTTAACGCCATCGATTAATAATGCACCAACAAAAATATCAAAAAAGTCGATAAAAACCGCGCCAAAATTTACCGCTATGGTAAACATCAAGTACATCATTGCCAAAAAAATAGGCACACCTAAAAAGCGGTTAAGTACTATTTTATCTAACGAGTCGGTTATGTCTGAGCGCTGTGGTGAAATAACATTCACTCCATGAGTAAGGCCACGCACCTTTTTATATCGCTCTGTGGTAACTGCCACTAAATCCGTATTTTTTACATTCGACTTATTAACTGTTTTTTTACTGCTAGTGCTTTGCGCTAAAGCAATAGACAACGCTGATTTAAGTGCATCGGTACCTTTACCTGTTGAGCCCACCATCTCAATTACAGACAAACCTAAACGCTCACTGAGCAATTTAACGTCGAGTGTTTTACCGCGCTGCGTTGCCACATCAACCATGTTAGCAACAACAAGCATGGGTGTGCCCAGCTCTTGCAGTTGAGTCGTTAACATCAAGTTACGCTCAAGATTTGCCGAATCAACAATATTAATGATTAAGTCAGCATTGTTTTGATGCAAAAAGTCGATGGCAATTTGCTCATCCTGCCCTGCTTCTATTTGTTCAAGACTATATAAACCCGGTAAATCAATGAGTTCAATTTCTTGGCTTTTACCTGTATTTGATAAAGTAAAGTGACCAATTTTTTGCTCTACCGTAACACCTGGCCAATTACCGACCTTTTGCTTGGAGGATGTAAGACGATTAAAGAGAGTTGTTTTACCACAGTTAGGGTTTCCTACTAATGCAATCTTCATTGAGGCCCCTAAAGTTTTACGGTTAAAGAAATTAAACTCGCGTCGGTTTTTCTAACGCTCACTAATGTATCGCCCACTTTGACTTGCAATGGGCAACCCATAGGCGCAACGTTCATTAGCTCAATTGACTCCCCTGGTACTAAGCCAAGGGCCATGATGCGGCTCGATAGCGCAAAATCTTGATGATGCAAAGCTTCAATCACCGCTTTTTGTCGCGGCTTTAATTCATTTAAAGTCATAAATTAAACACTTATTGCAATTGGCAATAATTACCATTCCTATTTTGATGCATAATAACTCACTCCAGTGCCTAATGAAAGTGTATGACTTCACTCTCGCAAAAAGCGCAATTAATAGCGCTGGCCGATAGGGGCTTAACTTTTAGATTTATAACAAGATTTGCACGTAATTCATCAGCTTTTTATGAAAACATTAATACCCATAAAAGGTACCATACCGCGCATAAATATAACTTTAGAAAAGACAACATTAAATACGCTTTTTAAATATCAGGATTAATAGAAAGGACTATTATGAACATTAACCAAAGGGAGTGGTTGTCACTCTCAGGTACACCCTATTATTTTAATAAAAATCCTAGTACAACACTTTTAAAATACATCATACCTTTGTTTTTGTTAGCACTGAGCGCTCAAACACATGCATTAGAGTGCCACTGGGCTAATGTTGAAAGCGACACAATTAATGATGAATATAACGAGTGGAATATTAGTAAAATTTACTGCATGAATCATTCTATTAATGTCGGTGAAATCGTGTCTATCAGCTATAGAGGCAATCGCTTTTTGAGTGCTTCAGGTAATGTTGAAGAAACGCCACCATCACATCTGGTTGTAGGTCAAACGTATACTTTTACAAATAAGCTTTCCACAACTAACCCCAAGCAAACCATATCAGCCACTTGGGGAGAGAAAGGTTGGCTGGTACCTTACCTAAGTAATCAAAATGATAAGCCAACTAAAATCTACATAAGTGGCAATAAACTACCTAAACATGCTAATGCAGGGTTAAATCTCACTACGAATGCACTTATCAGTAGTGTCTATGAACTCGTTGAGGGGGTTGGTGACAACGCATTATTTAGAATTCAAGAATATACTAATCGATTAGAAGTTAAAGAACCTTACTCTATTGAAACAGGCGAGTATATGGTTCATGTAAATGCTAAACACTCAGACGACACCACAATTACACAAGTATTTACAATAAAGATCGTTGATACCCCAATTTTGTTCGGGCTTCCAAGCACCGAGACCTTTCACAATCAATGGTATAGCTTTCAACCACTTGTTATGTCACCTGATGACACTTTTGACTATCAAAACTTCCAGTTTTACATTAAAAACAAGCCCAGTTGGGCTACTTTCAGCACATCGGCAGGAAATTTATCTGGTCAACCTACGGCTGCTGAGATAGGCAAATATGAAAATATAGCTATCTCAGTTACTGACGGCCAAAAATCTTTTGATTTAGCACCTTTCGACATTCAAGTGAACGAGTATAACTATCCGCCAAGCGTTCATTATTACAATGTAACACGCAGCTTTCCATACTACAGCGGCACACCGATTGAAATAAAACCGTACGTAGAAAATATTGATTCAGACCCACTCACTTTTACTATGGCAAACGCACCCCAGTGGCTCAGTATAGATCCAGATACAGGTATCATTACGGGCACTCCACCAGATTCTTTTTCGGGGGAAGTGGATAGAATTTTCGTTACTGTTTCAGATGATTACCATACAAGCTCTGTAAGACTTGCCCCATTTACGGTTAACTACTTAGATATTGGCCAAATTGAGCTTACTGTACAAGAACCAATTGTTTATCAAATGGGCCATTGGCTACAAACAACCCCAGAAGGTGGGCTGTTCAGCTTTTTCAATTTTACTGAAGAGCAGATAAACAAAGGCATCACTTTTACCATAGTGAATACAAACATTCCGGTGAGTGAAGGTACCTTTGACTTGTATTATGATGGTTCATTCAGTGCTAACATCCACGTTGGAGGAAACCTCCCTAGCAAACCAACTTTAGACTTTGTTGTTATGGTTGGTAGCCAATACTCTCAAATATTCCAAATTGAATTAGTAATCGATGGGAACTCAGTCAAACCTCAACAGGCTCATACCGATAGTGTATTTATAGAAGAAGATAAAACAGTTGAAATAGATGTACTCGCTAACGATGAAGTTCTCGACTTTGAAAAGGCGCAAAGTTCGCTAAAAATCGCTCAACAGCCAGCTAGAGGGTCTGCTGTAGTTGCAAATGGTAAAATAAAATATACTCCCGAGTTAAACTCTTTTGGCAGTGACAACTTCTCATACTCGTTTAAAAACACAACAGGAGAATTTGTCCCTGAATCTTTTGTTGATATTCATATTAACTTCAACAATGATCTCCCTACCATTGACGCTGCAACAGTCAATGTTATAGAAGATAGTGCACTTGAGCCAATCCTCTTGAGAGATTTAACCAAAGATGTTGAAGAAGGCATACCTTCTGGTGCGCTAAGATTAACGGGTATGCCAACAAAAGGCTCCATCAGCTTTGACTTGCAAACAGAATCAATAACCTACACACCTAACAAAAATGAAACAGGGGTAGACTCGCTCTCTTTTACCGTCACCGATTCAATGGGCGCAGTGTCAGAGCCTGGTAAAATTACATTTAACATCACGCCAGTCAACGATTTACCAGTAGCTAGACACGATGTATTTAGCATTAAAGAAGATACTGTTACATCGCTAAACATCTTACAAAATGATGAAGATATTGAAGACAAACCACTTACCAGCCCAACCATAACGCTTGAAGACAAAGGCCAAGGTGCTGGCATTTATGACCTTGCAGTCGTTACCGTTAAAGAAAATAGTGAACTATCGGTCGCTCCAAAAACAGACTTAAGTGGTTATTTTGAATTCACATACACAATCACAGACTCTGATGGGGGTACATCTGAACCTGCGAATGTTCAAATCTCAATTGACTCTGTTAATGATGCACCACAAGCAGCAAACCTTTCAGTACAACTCTTAGAAGATGAGAGTGCAGAGATTACACTAAGTGCAACAGACGTTGATAGTACGAACTTGGACTATCACATTGTTGAAGCACCAACGCATGGCACAGTGAGTTTAAATGGCAGCAAAGTACTTTATGTACCAAACAACAATTATGAAGGTACTGACTCGTTCAAATATGTAGCAAACGACGGCAACTTAAATTCTTTGCTCGCCGTGGTAAACATTATCGTTACTGGTGTACCAGATACGCCAACAATTGAGGGCTCACCTATAACAATAGCCAAACAAGGTGATGAATACAGTTTTAAACCAACTGCATATGATGTTGATAGTAATGACACTCTAACATTTTCAATCCAAAACCAACCAGAGTGGGCAGCGTTTGATACTAAAACAGGTGAACTCTCTGGTACACCAAAAAATGAACATGTGAAAATATATAAAGGTCTCATGATCTCCGTTGTTGATTCTTTGGGTGCAAAAGCAACACTAAAAGCTTTTGAAATCATAGTTAAAAATGTCAATGACAGCCCAGCGATCAATGGTGAACCTGCTAACAATATTGCAGAGGATGCTGAATATAGCTTTACACCTGAGTTCTCCGATCCAGACCTAGATGTACCTAACTCTCAAGAATCACTGACCTTTACTATTTTAAACAAACCATCATGGGCTGATTTTGATATCGAAACGGGTACGTTACATGGCACGCCAAAAAATAATGACGTCGGCATAACTAAAGGCATCGTGATCAGTGTTAAAGACAAAGCAGGATTAACCAGTGCCCTCGATGCGTTTGATATTGAAGTCACCAATGTGAACGACGCACCTATAGCCTATGGATTTACGTTCACGCTAGATGAAGGTGCAACACTAAACATTGGGGATAAAGAAGGGTTACTCAGCACAGCTCATGACGATGATAAAGGTGATGAACTTAAAGTTGAACTGATAAGCAATGTGTCACAAGGTACTCTGACTGTTAATACCGTTGGTTCATTTAGCTACACACACAATGGCTCCGAAACACTCTCTGATGAGTTTAAGTATGTGGTTAAAGATAAAGTGGGAGCGTCATCTGAAATACGCACTGTGAATTTGACAATTACACCTATTGAAGATGCGCCAATTGCAAAAGACGACAATGCGTCAACCAATGAAGATACAGCTGTCACAATCAATTTAATCGACAATGATAGCGATGCTGAAAACAATCTAGTGACTGCATCTGTACACATTGAAAAACAACCAGAGCACGGTAGTGTGTCATTGGAAAATGGTGTAGTTATCTATACGCCCAATAAAGACTTTAATGGTAAAGACGATTTTAGTTACACAGTAAAAGACACTAAAGGACTTGTGTCTAACATAGCTGCAGTAACACTTACAACCAGTGCTATTAACGATGCGCCTATCGCTGAAAATATCAATCTCTCTATTGAAGAAGATACCCCGATTTCCGACATTGAAATTAGGCATATTGCTACTGACATAGAAGATAAAGACGGTAAACCTCTTGGTTTAATAGAGCTCGTTAATGATGCAAAGTTTGGTACTTTGACAATAAATCAAGATTCAGGCACATTCGATTACACACCTAAACTTAACGTGTCTGGTGTTAATGAAAGCATCAAGTATGTTATCTACGATAATGATGAACTCGCATCTTTAGAAAAAACCATCACCATTAACATTGGTGCCATCAATGACCGACCAGTTGCAAAAGGTGATGCCATTATCATTGATGAAGATATTAATGTTGAACTCAATATTCTAACCAATGACTCCGATGTCGAAGACGAAGGCTTTAACGGCGCGAATATTACGCTAGAAGATCAAGGACAAGGCACGGGGACATACGCCTTTGCGAGCGTCACAATTCAAGCCGGTGGCAACTTAAACATAGAGCCTGCCAAAGACAGGTTCGGTGAGTTTAAATTCACTTACACACTGACTGACAGTGAAGGCTTAAACTCAGAGCCAGCGATAGTCACGCTTACAATAAATTCTGTCAACGATGCCCCTGTTGCGAATAACAACAAAGCCCAAGTTGATGAAGATGGCTCTTTTGAAATCAATATATTAGGTAATGATACAGATGTAGACATTGATGAAGAGAAAAAGCTAGATAGCTTAGACCCTGCAAGTATTGTCATTGTAAATCAACCAGAAAACGGTACTATTAAAGTGCTTGACACTGGTGCTATTGTCTATAAGCCCACGCTGAATTTCAGTGGTGAAGACAGCTTTACATACACAGTAAAAGACTCTTTTGGAGCAGTTTCAAACGAAGCAATCGTCGCTATTACCATTAATTCTGTGAACGATACACCTGTTGCAACTGCTACAAACGTTTCGGTTCTAGAGGATAGTCAAACGATTATAACCCTAGCAGGAAGTGATATAGAAAAATCAACATTAAGCTTCAATATTACAACAAATCCAGCCAAAGGTACTTTGACCAAAAACAGCGATACAGCATGGCTATATAAACCAAATGCTAACTTTAACGGTATTGATAGTTTTACATTTACGGCCAACGACGGTGCGCTGAGTTCAGAACCTGCGTTGGTTAGCATCAATGTGACAGCTGTTAACGATGCACCAATAGCAAGCGCACTTAATGAAAACACGCTCGAAGAAGAACAAGTTAACATCAAACTAACAGGTGAAGATATTGATAGCGACACACTTACTTTTATTATTGTTGATAATACCAGTAATGGCACAACCACAATTGTAAACGGTGCAGCGACATACACACCAAACACTAACTTCTTCGGCAGCGACACATTTACCTATGTGGCTAACGATGGTTCACTAAGTTCAGCACCAGCTACCGTTTCGATCACGGTCGAAAATGTCAACGATGCACCAGAGATTTCAGGCTCACCAGCATCTAGTGTGAAAGCCGATAGCGAATATAACTTTACGCCTACGGTAACTGACATTGATAGCGATTCATTCACATTTAGTATTGCTAACAAACCAACGTGGGCCAAATTCGATACCGCTACTGGTACTTTATCAGGCGCGCCAACAAGAGCCGATATTGGCGTGAGCAACAACATTGAAGTGAGTGTTAGCGACTCTGAACTCTCTGCTTCACTTACACCTTTTAGTATTGAAGTAACCTTTACTAACACCCCCCCACGCACGCAACCACAAGCAATCACAGTAGATGAAGATGGCACTACCAGCTTTATTCCGCAAGCAAGCGATGTGGATGGTGATACGCTAACACTAAGCGTTGTACAACAACCGGTTTCGGGTACAGTTGAAGTACAAGGGACTACGATTACTTACTCTCCAAATACCAACTACCATGGCGCAGATAAATTCAGCTATATTGTTGACGATGGCACAGTCAAATCAAGCGAAACAGATATCTCTATCACCGTAAACTCGGTGAATGACTTGCCTATAGCCAAAGCTGACAGTTTTGAATTTACAGCCAACGATAGCAATCGTTATAGCTTAGATGTTCTGGCAAATGATACCGATGCCGATCAAGAGCCGCTCAGCATTATTGGTGCACAAGCCTCTATCGGTAATGTAACAATTGAAAATGGCCAACTGATATACCAAGCGGTGAACACTGCAAGTACTTCAGCAACTATTAGCTACGTAATTGCAGATGCACAACAAGCTAACAGCAGCGCTATGGCTACTTTAACCATCACATCGACACAAACAGGCTTACCGCAAATAACTGCACCTGTTGATATCAATGTGAATGCCGGCGGACTATTTACTAAAGTAGACTTAGGTATCGCCACAGCCTCTGATTCACAAGGCAATACCCTGCCCGTTTCATTGGTAAATAACAAGCGTGTGTTTAAGCCCGGTAAACACCTTGTTTATTGGCAAACACAAGACGCTGAAGGTCGCCAAGCAACCGCCACACAAACTGTCATCGTCAACCCTCTGGTAGCCATTGAACGAGGTATGACTGTGAGCGAAGGAAGCAGTTACTCACTAACCGCGACCCTTAATGGCGATGCACCAAGTTACCCCGTTCATGTGGGTTATACCGTATCAGGCTCAGCGACTGAGCTTGACCATAACCTTGATAGTGGAATGATAGAAATCACCCAAGGCCGCGCAGCAACTATCTCGTTTGAAATCTATCATGATTCTCAATCAGAAGAAGATGAAACGCTTATTGTTAGTTTAAGTTCTAATAACAACGTAGACCCGTCAGCACAAACAGCTGAGGTTGTTATTGCTAAAGGCAATGTCGCACCAGAACTTAATGTTGTTGTGACACAACAACAAGAGCAAAGAACTTTAGTTGCCCAAGATCAAGGCACAGTAAGTATCAAAGCCATAGCAAGTGATGTGAACGCGACAGACCAACTGAGCATCACATGGCAAAGCAATGATGACAACGTGGTTAATACCAGTGACTCAAGTGATGAGTTTACTTTCTCTGCAGCTGAGCTTACTGCTGGAATCTATAGCATTACAGCGACAGTAAGTGATGATGGACAACCGGTACTAACTGCGACTAAAGATGTTTACATTGAAGTCATTGAGCAACTGGCAACATTAACAAGCCAAGACAGTGATGGTGATATGATCCCCGATAATGAAGAGGGCTTTAGCGACTCTGACGGTGATGGTATTCCCGACTACCTAGATGCAATTGACCAACCTAATGTGCTACAAAGCCAAGGTGGCAGCTCTGATGGATTCTTGATTGAAGCTCAGTCGGGTACATCATTACGTAAAGGTGTTGCGGTTGCACAAAACAGTTCAGGTGGCGCACAACTGCTTGCCTCAGAACTACCTCAAGACGATAGCGCACAAAACGTAGGTGGCTTGTATGACTTTGTAGCCTCAGGTCTGCAAAATTCAGGTGATGTATTCACCATTGTATTACCGCAATACGAGCCCATCCCTGTTAACGCCGTTTACCGTAAGTACCAAAACGGCCAATGGATAAACTTTAGTATTGGTAACGGCGATGGTGTTATGTCAGCACGCGGCGAGAAAGGCTACTGCCCTGCAGCCAACAGCGACCAATGGCAAAACGGCCTAGCTGCAGGTGATTGGTGTATTAAGCTACTGATTGTTGACGGTGGCCCAAATGACGACGACGGTAAAGCCAATAAGCAGGTTGTTGATCCAAGTGGTATGGCTATAATACTCAATGGTAATCAATTACCTGTTGCGAACGCAGATGAGTTTAGAGTGCTAGCTGGCAAACGTACCTCACTGGCATTATTAGAAAACGATACTGATCCTGATAACGATAACCTATCACTGCATAGTGCTAATAGTGAACTTGGTGAGGTTGAAGTTGACGATGAGCAAGTATTCTTTACTGCACCAAACAATTTCGCGGGTGTGATAAATCTAGATTACATGATTGTTGATAGCCAAGGTGCATCAGCCAGCGGCGCTGCAAAAATCACAACTTATGTTAACAGCACGCCTGTAGCTCATGCAGATATAGCCAATACTAAAGATAATCAAACGATTGATATTGATGTTTTGTCAAATGACACCGACACCGATGGTGATAACCTAACTCTTACATCAGCAGAGGTAGACAAAGGCAGCGTAAGTATTAGCGACAACAATACCCTTCGTTTTACACCTGAAATTGGTTTTGCAGGTATAGTAACTATCAACTATACAGTGGCTGATAGTGAAGGTGCCACTGATAGCGCGCAAGTTGCTGTCACTGTCACGGCAAGTGCGAACACAACCACGCCGTCACCGACAAAACCCCAACCAAAAACAGAAAAAGCATCCTCTGGCTCATTTGGGGCATTGATTATGTTAGTACTGTTAGGCGTTGTCACCCGACGAAGAGTATCCGCTTTGTAGCTCAATCAAATTAAAAGTGTTACTACCCAAAGGCCAGCCTAGCTGGCCTTATTAATAATTGCCATTAATATAAATGATTTATAACACGTAGCTGTAACAGCCCAATGCTTTGGGTAACCCGAGTCAATTTGGATACACTCTCCATACTAAAAATGTTTAATTTAGTTACAATAACAGCTGCTGACGTTTGTACTTATACCAATTGCATTAATTAAATGATTAGATATTGCGATCGGTAAATGTCTTAGGTGCACATATGGACTTTTTGACATTAGCTGGGAGTCCACATAAGCCCCTAATAAATAGGTAAAAATCTCGCTGTTTAGTTATTCTACATGACTCATTTTTAAAGCAGTTAATGAGTCATTTAGCCCGCTATAATGATCAATATTTTAATAACATTAATGGTATTAAAATGAAATACTCACCCCAATAGAAGGCAAAGGCATATCGGGGAACTGATAATCTTTTTCAAACTTTGAATACATTTTATCGTATTCAAGCTCTTGCACAGCTCTTGAGCCATAAACGTTCAACACTTCAAAATAGACATTACTTTCAAGTCCAAATAGTTGCGTTCTATAATCAGCGCGAATATCTAGGCGATGATAATTATCCCATTGCAGGACATTAAACTCTCCATAATGTGGAATATAGAATAGGGGCTCATTACCTTGCTCTATATAAGGTGTTGCTGATTGGACTTGAGTATAACGCCTGCCACTTTGAAAACGCCATTTGGCGCCCAACTGCCAATTGTCATTCCACTTATAATCAACCACAAGGTTGGCAACCCAAGGCAAATCAAACTCTGAATTAAACTTTTGCTTTGTAAGGGGATTATCACGCTCTGTTTTGCTATATGCAATACTCGCCCAACCAAACCAATCATCAGCAAGCTGCTTATTAACTAACAACTCAATCCCGTAGGATTGACCTTTAGCAACATCTTCAAATGTAGAGTGCCCCGTAGTTATTTGGTTTGGCATGCGCTTTTGTGCATTAGGATTAGCAACAATTAAGTTATCTAATTCTTTATAAAATAGTTCTGTTTTAACGCTATACCCATCATCTAACTGAGACTCCAAATTCAACGCATAATGCTTTGAACCACTAGCTTGCAAATTAGGGTTGCCATACCCTTCAATGATAAATTGATAGTCATCAATTAAAGTATGATGCACCCCCATACTAAAATTCACCTTGTGCGCCATGTTAACTTGGTAGCCCACTCTTACTCTTGGCTCCAGATAGTTTTGGTCATTCCTATCAGAGCCGATAAAAGAAATACCCACTTGATAATCCCACCTCTGAGATAAATCTGCACTTGCTTGAACATAAGCTTGATATTTGTTGAAGCTCAATTTACCTGACGTTTCAAACTGTTCACTAAAATAACTTGGAGGACAAATTTCAAACTCTAAATTACACGCAAGCAAGCGACCACTGCTAACATAATCTACTTCAGTGTCTTGCAGCTTTGCCCCAAATTTAATAACACTGCTTTCACCACGATAAGTTACATCGGTTTGCGCTATTAATTTTGTGATGTCTGCATCCCAGCGAAATATATCACCCTCACGTTCTTGTTTATTTTGTGTCAATATATTCAGGCTCGTGGTTGTTTCAAAATCCCCAGTAAAATTTTGCCAACTTACAGCTTGGCTGTGAAAGTAAGTTTCAAAACGCTCCCCTGATGCTAAATCTGGGTTTTTACCAATATCTCGCCCCCCCTCATCAAAAGCAATCTCAATATAATCTTTCGCACCACTTGCCGTGGCACGAATAATATTATTATCATTCACATCCCAAATCAGCTTTGCTTGGTAGTCACGATTTCTTGGTGGCACCGCGAACGAAAAATCTTCGTCCTCGATAAAGTTATCAACATAGGTGTGAACTAAACTTTCACGAAAAGAAACATAAAATGCCGTATTACTAGATATTGCCTGCTCATATAAAAAACCACTCCTAAAAAAGCTCAAATCGAGTACCTGAGAGGGACTATCTCCATCAGGGTCTCGCAACTGAGTTAAAATAATGCCACCATTAGCATCAGCGTATTTGCTAGACCAAGCACCCGTTTTTAATTCAAAGCTCTCAATGAGTAATGGGTTATAAATACTCAAACCATCGTTATGAAATACATAGCCCATTTCCAAACCATCAGTTAGGTACAAATTATCACTCACAGAGCTACCCCGAATAGCGGGCTGTGCTACTGGCCCTCCTGTACTTGGCGTAGCAAGCACAACCCCAGGCAAAGCTTCTAGCCCTTTTAATGGGTCGTTCCCCGTACCAGGCAAAGACAACAACTTGCCTGAACTGATTTTGATACCATCAGGTTTTGAAGCAATCACGGTGATACTTTCTATCTCTTTGTCTGTTGCATTACTTTGTGCCCAAACTGGTGTGCCTACCGTGCCAATAATCATTGCTAAAATATGTTT
Organism: Pseudoalteromonas sp. SANK 73390; assembly: GCF_054966645.1. NCBI lineage: Bacteria > Pseudomonadati > Pseudomonadota > Gammaproteobacteria > Alteromonadales > Pseudoalteromonadaceae > Pseudoalteromonas > Pseudoalteromonas sp. SANK 73390. The sequence continues at coordinate 24,354 of NZ_ARPN01000125.1, read as the reverse complement.
TGAAAAAGTCATCTTGCGTCCTTTAATATTCATTTTGTGATGACTTTAATTTACGTACCTATTGCTTTCTGGTTTAATTAAACTATTGATTTATGTATGAATGGGCAGTTTTTTGTATGAATGGGCAATTTCCATTAGGCGCAATTAGTCCTTGGCGATATTTTTTCTTTGTTGGATTCTTTTTGGCTTGCCTACTGTGTGTATCAGATGATGATAATCACCTGCCTATTTGGCTAAGTTTTTTAGTTTGGCAAGTACAAGTTTTTTCGTGCTTAGCATTTTTTATTGTGTCCCACTGCTTACTCACGGGCCCTTTAGGAAAGCAAAATGACATACTAAAACTAGCAATTAGTTCTATTATAGGCGTTACTTTTTACACCCCATTCTCATTGCTGATTGACGTTTATGTTGAATATGAAACAGCATATAGCTGGAATGCGCTTTTTGAAGAATGGCAAAACATGGTGCCCCCTGCACTATTATCATGGATAGCCATTAATTTGCCTTGGATCATTGGCTTTAAGCTCGAAAAAACAACAAACACACTCCATAGTGAAGAAATTGCAGTAACAGAAAGCATTAATGATACAAAATCGCTACCTGAATTAAGCCCAACTTTTGAGCAAAAGAATATTCAATGCACAAAAAATGAAGCGCAACCAGTTCAAAATCATAACAGTGACCCTCACTCGTTTTATCAACTAGCACAACTCAAATCCATTAGTGAACTCATATATTTAAAAGCTGAACTACATTATTTAAAAGTAGTTACGCAATCACAGCAGCATTTGATTTTATATAACCTAAAAGATGCTATTGCAGATATTTGTGCCGCTGAACCAAACCTTATTGATGGACAGACGCATCGCAGCTTTTGGGTAAATAAAGTACACATTCAATCACTTTCAAAAAATAACCGCGAAGGCTCACTATTAATGTCAAATAAAGAGCATGTACCTGTCAGTCGTACCAATATGAAAAAGGTAAAAAAGTGGTTAGAGAGTTAATTTTAGATTGATAATTGACGCATCTTGAGTCACTAAAGTAGCTTTATAAACAGCCATATTTATAAGTATTAAAGTATAAGAGCTAAATGAAATGCTGTCGTAAAGTGTCGTGAAGTTTTCAGGTTATAGTCGTAATGTAGTCGTAAAAGGATCCTTAATAAGGTTGGATCATTACGCTGACTTTAAGCAATCTAATCACAGGATTAATATGAAAATAAATGCCGCATTAATATTAAAATTAAGAGCTAATCAAAGCTGGTCTCAAGAAGAGTTAGCGATTGCTTCTGGCTTAAATCTCAGAACAATTCAGCGAATCGAAAAAGACGCAACCGCTTCACTGCAATCTAAAAAAGCACTGGCGTCAGCATTTGACATCAATATTCATGACCTTGACGATGAAGAACCAGTAAAAGTGACCAAATATGAATTTAAAACATTGGAAATAGCAAATAAAGAGGGGTTTCTTGCTGGCCTTAAAAAACAAAAACTACCAGATTTGGCCAGTATTTTGAATAAAGAAGGTCAAGATGGTTGGATGTTGGTGCAAGTGCTAACACCAGAGGTTGCTCAAGGTGTTTGGACAGGTCAAACAGGCACAATGCTTGCTATTTTACAAAGAGAATGTACAAAGCCAAAAAGTTATTCATAAGCTTCGCTATGTATTCACTGAATAGGTAAACTTTGATAAACCACAAAAATTACCCTAAAGCATGTCAATCTTTATTGTTTGTTTATATAGCCACTAAAAGCACACGCTAAAAAGCGGCAATTACTCGCCGCCCATCGAGCATTTATTGATTTAACTTTGCTTTAGCCTCTTCAACTTTTGAGAAATCTAAACCCAATTCATCGACGGCCTCTTTGATAAGTTCAGGGTTTTGCATTACCAATCCCATTAACTGCTGAAGCTTTTCTGGAGGAATGCCTAACTGTGAAATCAACCCCATTGCCATCATTGGGTTTTCAGTTAACGTTTGGAAAAGCTCTTTTGCTTGCTCGTCACTTATGTTGTGCTCTTTTAGTATCGCCAAAATTGGGTTCATGATTTTACCTTTTATACTCAAGTAGTGCGCCAGTACCTTTTCACAAAGCAAAAGCGTATGATGGTTATATGTAGTGGCTCTGGTTGTGTTTTTCAAGTGCCTACTTTTGGCGCATCAAAGCGACAGCTAAACCAGATGAAATAAAAGTCACGCCCGCCCCTATATTTAAGCCCGCTACAACTTTACGTGGACCGAATAATATACAAACTAGTTCACGTTTTTATTGATACTCATTTAATTTATGCATTAAATTATTGCGCACAGCAGGCCATTCGCTGGCGATAATCGAGTATACAGCGGTATCTCTTAGTGAGCCGTCGGGCATAATTTGATGTGCCCGTAATACCCCATCTAATTTAGCGCCTAAACGTTCTATAGCACTTCGAGAAGCATGATTGAAAAAATGTGTTTTAAATTCAACGGCGATGGCATCGCATATTACAAATAAGTTTTCTAGTAAGAGCAGTTTAGCTTCTGTATTAACTGCACTACGGCGCACACTACTTGCGTACCAGGTATAACCAATGGCCGCTCGTTTATTGCTGCTATCTACTTGATAATAACGTGTAGTGCCAACAACTTTTTGCGTTTTATTATCAATAACAGCATAAGCGATATCGCCACTTTTAGCTTCTTCGATTGCCCTCTCAATATACGTTTGCATTTGCTCAGGTTTGGGTACGTTGGCATACCATAGCCGCCAAGGTTCGCCATCTTCAACAGCGCACTTTAGGCCGTCAATATGGCACAGTTCTAAGGGCGCTAAAGTGACATAACGTCCTTTTAAGGCAGTGTTTTTTATCCTCATTATTGTTATTTCCTTTATGATTCTTTATTCGTAGATGTATTGCAGTTACACTCAGCATATTCGCAGGCCTCAGTGCCTGAAAACAAAGCCGAGATTGGCATTTTAGAAACGGTTGGAGTAAATGTGCTGCTGAATTTTGCTGTTTTAATCGCCCTTTTGCAAGGTGCACCACCTAACTTATCAGAGCTAAAATCACAGTTCATGCTTCAACCTGATGAGCTTGCACAACGCTATTATCAATATGCAGAACTGCCAGCTAATACGGGTTCAGCTCAGTTTTATCAACTTACTCTCAAAGCCGCTATCATAAGCAATCAACCTAAGCTTGCCAACGCCATTGCTCTAAAACTTTCACACCCTATATGGCAGCCCCATATTGATAATCATCAAGCTAAGTTAATTAGTAATCTAGGTGTTCTTTTGAGAATGAATGGTCACTACGAACATGCAATTGATGCTTATCAGTGCGCTTTATCTTTGAATAATGGCAGTAATAACTTTCGCTTTCATACGCTTTTAAATCTACAATCGGCAATGTTACACGCCAAACAATACGACAAAGCAAAAAGTATACTAGAGCAAGCTAAAGCACTGGCTGAAAACAAACAACAACATCTGCGAGTAAAGATAAACTTAGCTAATTATCTGCTTGATAACAATCAACTACGCCAAGCAAGACATTTATTCAAAGCGCTATATCGAGACCTTAGTTTGGCTGGCGAAACTGAAACTGCTGCACGCATCGGGCTAAACCTCTTAAATACTGAAGTGCTACTTGGTGATTTCAGACAGTTTTGGCGCTATCAAAATTCAGTTAGACAAACTATTTTTTCCATTGCCAATAGTAATCATCACTATTATTACCATTTTGTGATCATGCATTCATTAGTCAGTGCAATGCAGGCACCTAATGAAATTCAACACACACGCTTTGCTTATGCCATTGAGCATGGTGATTTTTTATTTGAACATGGTCAGCAACAATCAATACGCAAGTATGTAGAAATGGTGAATGTACCTTGGATCTCAGTACAATTTGCCAAGCAAACAGCGCAGTATGAGCGCGTTAGGCCTAAAAAAACAGTGCCATTAGACTTGCTAGAACAATACTGCATTGCGCCAAACGAAAATCAAAGTCGCTTAAAAAGCGACTTTGACTCAATTACTTAATTAAAAGTCTGCGTATCTCGCGCTATTTTTAGCAAATTCAAATACATTGATTTTACCACACTGCGCAAAATGGTTATTTGTAGTGTAAGGTGTACCAATTTGTGCTATATCCCCCTCCCATCCTTGGCCATTTTTTACATAAGCTTTTAACTCAAACCAACCATCTATACTGTTACTACAGTCCATTTGCACATCTAACATCCAATAGTGATCACCGTACAGGTTGAGTGGTGTTTCTCCATAACCATCTTGTGAGACAACACGTTTAACACCCCATGCATCAGGCCATTTATTCGTTGTCCAATCCAAAGGGCTGCCTTGAGCACCTGCATTTTGTGTCGCTTCATTTGCTGACCAATCAAGATGGTGATCACCTACTTTCCAATCATTAGTCGTGCTGTTTTTTAAATTATTATGGGTTATTTTTAGTGCACATTGACTCGCATCCTGTGTGCAATTTCTACCAATACTCTGTGCATAGTTATGATCAATGCCACCACGCACAAACATATCCTGCCCTGCTTGGGTCGCAGCCTTAATAAAAATTACCGTGCGCTGCATTGGTTCGATGACATCATCAACAATCTTTGCGTTATGGTGAATGGCCAGTGCATCCATTTGAGTCAACGTAACATCAGCATACCCTTGTGTGTTGACCGTTACAGTTCGCCCAGAACAGCTCGATTTATTAGCGTTTAAACTACCTGTTAATACGTCACAATATACGCCCTGAGCAAGGCCCGTTTGCAAAGTGTGTGTTAAGGCTACTGAGTCACGGTTGATCGCAACAAACCCTTCATTACCACGAGAAAATGCTATCTGATTATTACCGTTATCCCACCAATTATTAACTTGCCAATGGCTAGTCGTGTTATTGCGAAAATCAACTGCACCAGAGATCATCATATGGCGATGCTCACACTGCCATTGATCTGCAAAACAGTTAAGCTGTCCATTATCATGCACTGTTATACTAGGCGGCCCAGCATCACTATCGTGATTGAACTCAAAACTCGACATTACTTTTGGGTAACCATAAGGATAAGCCAACATAAACACATTCGCTAAATCATATAGTTTACCATCAGCAAACGTCACCACGTTACCAGCACCACCATGTCCGCGTTGATTATCATGATTATCAACAAAAACAACGGCTTTGTAACTTGGCATCATCCCCCATGCCTCACCAAAATTACTCAACCATGCAAGCTTACCGTTTTTAAACGCCTCTCCAAGCTTAGTGGTGTATTTAAACTCAGTCACAAGCCCATTGCCAAAGTACTCATTTGCACTGACGGCTTCACCACCCTGATCAATCACTTCTTGAAATATCAAAGGTGTACCGTTTACTTGCGACAAAATAGTAGCAATGTCTGATGCTGGCATGTGCTTGGAAGCGTCTAATCGAAACCCCGCGACCCCGGCACTTACTAAAGTGTTTAAAAAATCCGAAAGTTGCGATTGTACATAAGTGGTATCGGTATCTAAATCAGCTAACCCAACTAACTCACAGTTTTGTACCCGCCACGCGTTATTACCGTAGTCTTCATCATTAATCGCACAACTTTGGTGAAAATCTTGTGGGCTATACATAGGAAATTGTTTAATACCATAACTCGTCCCAGCAGTACCTTGACCACTGCCCGCCGCCATATGGTTTATTACAGCATCTACGTATATATCGACACCAGCTTGCTTGCAGCGCTTAACCATATCTTTAAACTGCGCTTGCGTGCCACCACGACTTTGTAATTGGTAGCTTACAGGTTGATAACGTGTCCACCATGGTGCGCCAGTGATATGCTCATTAGGTGGTGAGACTTGAACAGCCGCATAGCCTTTGGGTCCTAAAAAGGTTTCGCACTCTTGTGCTACATCAAGCCAAGACCACTCGAACAAGTGAACAAACGTGGTAGGTTGAGCTTGCGCAGAGTGCGCAAAACACAGCAATGCAGCACCACTGGCAGCCGAAAGCTTAGATATTTTATTTAATGTTGTCATAATGTGCTCTTTTGTTTTTTGATTTATTTACAAACCGATAACAATGTAGAGCACTGTATCTAATTTATCCCGCTGAATACGTATGCAACTATATTATTTAGCTGAATTAATTCTTTGCTGTAACTGCTCGAATGACGCCAAAATAAACAAAATCATCTTCAATTTCACTTAAAGTAGGCCATATTTAAAGTGTTAACTTGCCGCTGAACGACTTAAACGATCATGTACATCCTGCCACTGTTCATCAAGTGGTGGCAGCTCAATCCAGATATGCTTTATTTCAGCACCATCAAGCTGATGCAGTGCATAATAAAGGTTTTGTGCATAACGTGCTTTATCTGATGATAGCTTCATTTGCATCGCGCTCGTATTATCCAGCTCATTCGTTAAAAAGTCAGAGTAATACAGTACCGCTATATCACTTTGATACAATATTGAATGCGCTGTTAATTGTTCAAACAAATGTTTGCTTTGCATTAGCTTGACCGGTTTTGAAGGTTGATAATGCGCTTTCACATTGCCCGGCACGGCCGCATTATGAGTTTGCGGCATGTGAATCGGATATCCCAATACAGCTTCTATTTGTGATTTAGTAATAGGACCGGCACGCAAAATAGTGGGTGTGTGGCCAGTAACATCAACAATAGTTGACTCTAATCCAACCTCACAAGGCCCGCCATCTAATATTGCCGCAATTTTATTATTCAAGCCAAACATAACTTGCTCAGCCGTAGTTGGGCTAATGCGTTTGTAGGGGTTTGCAGACGGCGCAGCAAGGCCTGTATCTAAACGGGCTAGTAATGCTAATACATCCGCCTGATTTGGTACTCGTAAACCTACTGTGTTTTGTCCACCAGTCACAATTGTTGATACATGATCAGCTTTAGGTAAAATTAAGGTCAAGGGGCCTGGCCAAAATGCACCAGCTAACGCCTCTACACATTTAGGTATAGCCGCAGCCCACTTATTCAGCTTATCGACCCCGTCAACATGTACAATTAAAGGGTGATCGGCAGGGCGACCCTTTGCAGCGAATATTTTACTGACAGCATCGGGTTGGCTGGCATCGGCTGCAAGCCCATAAACTGTTTCTGTAGGAATAGCGACCAACTCACCACTTTTCAAATACTCAAAAGCAGTTTCTAAACTCCGCCGCTCGTTTAAAGATAAAATTTCAGTTTTTAAGTTAGCGCTCATACCTAATCCAATAAGGAACCATGTTCGTACATACTCTGCAAACCCGCTATTATACCTTAAGAAATGACCACAACGACAAATAAATTCTTATTTAAGAGCATGTGACAATAATGACTTTCAATCCTAACTTACCTTTAGTGTATCACCCAAATTACTCTTTCTCATTCGACCCGAAACATCGCTTTGTAATGAGTAAATTTGCAAAGTTATTTGAGCACTGCCAGCAACAAGGTTTCATTAAAAATAACCTTTACCAACCAACTTTAGGGACACCTGAGCATCTAGAAGAAGTCCACTGCGAAAATTACATTTGGGATCTGTGGCATAATCGTTTGAATAATAAAGCCATGCGTCGTATTGGCCTACCATGGTCTGAGCTGCTTATGGCACGCACATTCACTGCACCATTAGGGACGCTAAAAACAGCTCAACTCGCCTTAGAGCATGGTATTGCGTGCCATTTAGCTGGTGGTACACACCACGCCCATTATGACTTTGGTTCGGGGTTTTGTATGGTGAACGACTTGGCTTTCACTGCCAGCACGTTAGTCACGCAACAAAAAGCGCGTAACATTCTTATTTTTGATTTAGATGTACATCAAGGTGATGGCACTGCAGCTATGCTCAAACACAATTCATATGTATTCACCTGCTCGATTCATTGCCAAAAAAACTTCCCGTTTAGAAAACACCCAAGCGATCTCGATATTGGCTTAGATAACAACCTTGAAGATAATGCCTACCTAAACATTGTAAAAGAAACACTAGTAGGACTCATCGAAGATATTAACCCTTCATTGGTTTTGTATGATGCCGGTGTTGATGTTTGGCAACATGATGGATTAGGTAAACTAAATATTACTTGGCAAGGCTTACAAAAGCGCGATGCCTTAGTATTAAAAACATGCCAAAAATATGGTATTCCTGTTGCCACAGTCATTGGTGGCGGCTACGACAAGAACCATCAACGTTTAGCTCAGCGCCACGGCATTGTAATTGAACAAGCTGCTTTACTTTAACAAATAAAGGTCAGGTTAACCTAAGGGCTTTCAAAATTTGCATTATGCTCAAGCAGAGCCTTGCGAACTCGCTCTATAATGTGTGGGTCAGTATTTTTATTAAATGCCATACATGCACGACGTTCATCGGCATTTTTAACTTCATAAGCAATTTCTAATAACTCATATGGCTTGCCTTGTCCTTTCATCATTTCATACGCGGTGTACTCAGTTGTAATAACGAAATCTGCTCTTCTAGCAAGCAATTTACGGGGAATTGCGCTGGGATCTGCTGAAAGGTCTAAGTTTACCTCTTTTTTAAAACCTCTAGCCAATAAATATTCATGCGACATACTACCTCGAACCAGTGAGATGATATACTTTTTGGCATCTTCCAGAGATGTTAATTTAATATCATCTCTGCTGCGAAGTTTAAATAAATATTCTTTAACCGGTTTAAGTAAAGGGCAAGCCCACAAAAATAAAGGCTTGCGCTCTTTGGTCTGATAGATGGAATAAATCATGGTATTTGCTTTGGTTTTTACCAACTTCATAGAACGAAGCCAAGGATAAACCCTGATCTCATAAGGTACTTGAGCAGCTTCAAGCACTTCTCGCACCTTTTTAGTTGCACGCCCCACCACTTCACCTTCTTCATTGCTGAAGTTGTATGGTACCCAATCTTCAGTCACTACATTCAATATGGGCTGAGCATGGATAGTGCAAGAGCACAGCAAAAACACAAACCAATATATCCTCATACCACACTCACCCTGACTGTTTTTTAAACATTATGCGCATTACCCCTATACATTGCAAAAACAACAACTAAAGTTTCATCTCTGGTTTTGCTTTTTATCTTAACTTCATGCACCATGCGCTCTTAATTAATAGAAAGTATAGTACGTTATGAAATCATTCTTCTTTTTGCTTTGTATTTGGTTATTCAGCCAAGGTGCCAATGCTCAACAACAACATACGCAGCCTACAGAGGCTGAAAAACAACAAGCACTTGATGCCCAGCAAGCCCCTATGTATAAGCCCCTTATAGAGAGATACATTTTAGACGAGCTAAAAGCTGTCCGTTATGATCAACAAAAACTACGTGAAGATGTAACCAAGCAAGTCACTCACAGCCAATTAGATGCCGCTGATAGAGCTATAACCTATACTACAGACACCGTTAACAATGTATTATTTATTATCACTGCAACAGCTTCAATATTAGTTGTTGTTGGCTGGACATCACTCAGAGACATTAAAAACAAAGTTGAAGACATGGTTAAGGAACGTGTCGGTAATATCACAGAAGAATACGAACAAAGACTGCAAATACTTGAAGAAAAACTAAAAGAGCGCTCTGAAGAAATCCTCACTAACCATAAAAAGATAACCATTACCAATGAAGTACACTCGCTATGGATGCGAGCCAACTTAGAAAGTGATATGAGCTCTAAAATTGAAATTTACGACGAAATCCTAAATCGTAAACCAGAAGATGTGGAAGCCATTGCATACAAGGCTGATGCGCTGTTAGAGCTTGGCGACACCAGCCTTGCTATACAATTGTGTAATCAGGCGTTGGAGATGGATAATGATTATGGCTATGCATACTGGCAAAGAGCCTGCGCCTTCGCCATATTGCATCAACATGCAGATGCGATGTCAGATATTCGCATGGCTTTAGAATATGCCCCAAATTTAAAAAATGAACTATTGCATGAGGCCGCTTTTGCTAGTTTACACGACAATGCAAGCTTTAATGAATTGATTGATCATACTTAAAAGCATGACTGCAACCATTGCTATTGTCGCTAAATTAACTTGCAGGGTATGATTGCCCAGCTAAACATTAGAGGGCGTTCAGAATTCTGAACGCCCTCTTTCATGACGAAGGTCAGGATCTCTTAACATTTCTGCCTTAACGCCTTGCTTGAGCTTTAAATAACTTATTAGATATTGTTATAACGTACGCACTTGTAAATCAAGCGCCCATTGTATACTTTATACAATAAACAAACTTTAAAGTCATACAAATAAAAAACTATAACCTTTTTAAATAAGCATCAATCGCATGTGATAGTAACTCATCAATTTGCTCTTCAAATTCGTCTTTGTCTTTATCCAACCTATCTAGGTAAGCTTCAACTTGAGCCATAGATAAGTTTTTATTTGCTATTGTGTATTCTCTTTCGGGCAAAGCTTTATCATAGCGAGGTACAAAACTAAAAAGCGCATACACTGGCGGTTTAATTTTATTATTTGCAAACTCACAAAAACCTTCAACAAAGTCTTTTCCTGTAGGGCCTAAACAACCTGGTTCAACACGATACAATAATCTTATTTTTTTGTCTTCACTCATACAAACACCAATTTGTTCAACATAATTTGTACTCAATTAGTTGTTTATCTACAACTTCGAGCCACCATTAAAGTTTATGATCAATTACCAATATTGCTCAACCGAGATATGACCAGGCTCTGCACGGCGGTGCCTTTTAAAACCCTTAGTCGTGAGCCAATGGGTAGTGTCTTTAACCATTTGAGGATTACCACAAATCATAAAATGACTAGACTTTGGCAACCCTTCAAGAGCACAAAACGAAGCTAATTGAGCAGATTCTAACACATGTGTGATCCGCCCTGACAAGCCATATTCTGGTACTTCTCTTGATACTACAGGAACATACTTAAATTGCTTAAACGCCTGTTGCGTCATGCTAATTTGCTGTCGATAAGTTAAGTCATCATTAGCGCGAACACCATGTACCAGTATAACCTGCCTAAACCTATCCCAAAGCTTACCTTGTGCCAAAATAGATAAAAAAGGCCCAATTGCCGTGCCAGTACTTAACATCCACAAAGTATGTGCATCTGGTATTTCTTCAATCGTTAAAAAGCCATTAGCTTGAGCGTCAATGTATATATCATCACCCGCTGTTAAGCGGGCCAGTTTTTGTGACAAACAACCGTCAGTCACTTCTATTAGGTAAAATTCCAAAGTAGGGTCATGTGGAGAGTTCACATATGAATAAGCACGCGCAATACGTTTACCATCCACTTCAAGTGCTAGCTTCGTAAATTGCCCAGCTTTGAAAGGTTGAACATCAGCAGCCACTTTTAAACTAAACAAACTAGGTGTCCACCAATTTACATTAATTACTTTGCCTGTTACCCACCGGGCCATACATTCTCTCCAGCATAATACATTTTACAAACTCAATTTAGGTAATTATGAGTTCATAAATATGATTGCAATTAGTGCTGATGTTGTAGCACGCAACACTTTTATGCCACATAACATTAAGAGTACCTCAATAAACCATGGCAGATATAATAGTAATGTCAAAGCTCAGGGCACCAAGGTTTACCCATTAATTCAGGTAAAGCATTATCCCCCTGCCGCTTGGGGGGATGCTTTGGATATAAGTGCACCGCATCAATGATGCTCAAGTGTGCTTTGATACCTGTGCCATAACCTTGCTCAATAAGTGTAGCTATATTCACTGTTAACCAAGCCTCATCGTCTTCAGAGATAGTAGCCGTTTTAATAGTCTTATCTATAACGTCAAGCCACTGTAAAAACAGCAATGACTTTAAACTCTGTTCGCGCAGTAATGGTTCATAGCCTGTTCGATACTGTAAAAACTTATCTAATGATTGTTGGCCAAAGCTGTGCTCATAATATTTAGTTTGATTAACGTCTCTGCACACCTGTCCTTACGCTTAAATATAATAAGTGCGCTTTTTCAAAGTATTCTAGCGCACTTTTGTACTCTCCTAGTGCGGCTAAAATATTTCCTCTGACAACCCAATAACCAACTTTAACTTTTGCTGATAATTGTTGCTCATCAATACTATTTATCAACTGAAATGCCATAGCTGGTTGCTCTGTCTACCTATAAACAATTACTAGATTAACTTTTAACAATGTTAATTCAATATCACTTGCTGAGAGTCTTAATGCACATTGGTAATGACGTCGTGCTTGCTCTAGCTGATTGTTATAACGATAAGCAACACCAATTCGAGTGATCAAGTTAAACTTTACTGGGCCTACATGAGCACCAAGGTCAGCGTCATAAAGTTGTTCTACAATTGATATAAAACTTTCCCAATCACGTGAATTTAACGCAGCTAACCCCCTTCTAAATGCAGAGCCACTATAGCATCTTGATTACCCTCTTTTTGAGCTTGCTTTAATAACTCACCATATAACTTGAGAGCACTTTTGGGCTCACTAGATGTCAATGCTTTCAATTCACCCTGTTGTGCAGCGCTCACCAGAAACATAAGAAGTGAAGATAAAATCAAGGAGATAATTGACATTTATACGCCTTAAAATTGTGCCATTCATCAAAGCATAGTTGTTAATCAACGTATTTCCCTTAAATTTTTACATCCATTAAAATCAAAATCGTAGGCAAAAAAAAGCCGCACTAGGTGCGGCTTTTTGGGTGTGATTCGCTTTGTTTTAGGCGTGTCTCCAAAACTCTGCGATTACGTTACCAAGGAACTGATAATTTTCAGGTTTTGCTCAACCTGAAAATAAATTTTTTAAATTGACTCTAATGCAATTTTTACCATTTCATTAAAAGTACTTTGACGCTCATCGCTAGGTGTTGCTTCACCTGTGATCACATGATCACTCACAGTAAATAAAGCCATTGCTTTAGCACCATATTCTGCTGCAACGCCATACATGCCAGCGGTTTCCATATCAACGGCCATAATGCCTAACTTGTCTAGCTGTGCATAAAAAGTTTCATCTGCTTGATAAAATGTGTCGGTGGTAAATACATTACCTACCTTCGCTTCAATCCCAAGCTTTCGTGCTGCATTTACACCGTTTTCAAGTAAACCAAAATCGGCGATTGCTGCAAAATCATAACCACGTACACGAGCACGGTTTACGTTTGAATCTGTACTTGCACCTTGCGCAAAAATAACGTCGCGAATTTTAATATCTTTACTTATACCGCCGCAGGTACCAATTCGGATCAAGTTTTTTACGCCATAACTTGCTATAAGCTCACGTGCGTATATAGACATTGAAGGAATACCCATGCCAGAGCCCATAATACTCACAGGTTTACCATTATAAGTTCCGGTAAAACCATACATATTACGAACACCGGTTACTTGACGCGCATCTTCTAAAAAGTGCTCCGCAATGTACTGCGCGCGAAGCGGGTCGCCAGGCATTAATACTGTTTCGGCAAAATCACCACTGTTTGCACTAATATGAGGTGTGCTCATCAATTGTTTTCCTTCTTTATGCTTTGTTCAGCGAAGCTTTAAACCCTTCACCATACTCAAGCGCAGATAAATTAAACCACTGGGCAAGGGTTTGACCTATGTCTGCAAAACTTTGTCTTTCTCCTAACGGAGCATTTTTTAAACCCGGTGTATAAGCCAAAACAGGCACATACTCACGAGTATGATCAGTTCCAGGCGCAGTTGGATCACACCCGTGATCGGCGGTGATCATCAACAAGTCATCTTCTTGCAATTTGTTGAGTATAGTAGGTAAAAAAGCATCAAATTCTGCAAGTGCTTGTGCATACCCAACGGCATTACGGCGATGACCAAATTTTTCGTCAAAATCCACTAAGTTAGTAAAAATTAAACTGTGATCAGGTGCGCTATCAACTAATTCTGACGTTTTCTCTAGCAAGTTCATTAGTCCAGGCGCTTTATGCTTTTGGGTAATGCCTTGATGCGCATAAATATCAGCAATTTTGCCAACACTGATTACTTCGCCACCATCTGCTGCCAATTTATCTAATAACGTTGGCGCTGGTGGCAACACCGAGTAATCTCTGCGATTACCGGTACGAATAAAGTCGGCACTCGAAGTGCCTATAAACGGCCGCGCAATTACTCGTCCTATATTCATTTCATCAAGCAGTGCCCGTGCGATTTCACATACTTGATAAAGCTTGTCAAGGCCGAACGCTTGCTCATGAGCGGCTATTTGAAAAACGCTATCAACTGAGGTGTAACAAATTGGCATGCCTGTTTTTACATGCTCCTCACCCAGCTGTTCTAAAATGGTCGTACCTGAGGCATAACAATTACCTAAAATGCCTGAAATATCAGCACGTTTGCAAAGTTCATCTACAAACTCCTGAGGAAAACAAGGTACTGTGTTAGGGAAGTATCCCCACTCAAACAACACAGGCACCCCTGCCATCTCCCAATGGCCTGATGGCGTGTCTTTACCACTGGATAACTCTTTAGCATAGCCCCAAGCGGCTTGAGGTTGCTGCCTTTGGCTGACTTCACAGGCTTCTTTGCCTGCAGCTTCACATGCATCAAGTAAACCTAAACGACTTAGGTTTGGTAAAGGTAACGCTTTACCTGTTTCTTGTTTATACGCTTGTAAAAGATGTGCAAGAGTATTTGCGCCAACATCACCAAAGTGTTCTGCATCAGGTGCTGCGCCAATACCTAGGCTATCTGCCATTAAAATGATTGCTCTTGCCATTATTTACCTCATTTTTACAAGACATGGGTTTACGTTTGTGTAAATATCCAACCTGTGCTCCCATTGATTGCTACTTTATTGTTGCTCTGAATAATCGTACAGGACATAAGTCCGCTGTCATAAAAGCATAACAAAATTCACGAACGTCGTTGAAGTTGTTGATTTTGTCTCACAGGACATAAGTCCTGTTTTGTTATCTGCAAAATCGCTAAATTTGCACCCTAAGCGAAGCAAAAGAGATTAATCGTGTCTTTTTTGCTATTGTGATCTTCCAACGTTAACGACTGCTGGGTGTGAACTTTAGTGACACGAACAATTATAGCTATTGCTGGAGCATCTGCTTCCGGTAAATCTCTTTTTACACAGACAATATACAATGAGTTAGTCAACGAACTTGAATCTGGCGCGATCGCCATTATTGAAGAAGACGCTTATTACAAAGACCAATCGCATTTACCGATTGAGCATAGGACACAAACGAACTATGACCATCCAGATGCGTTTGAACATGATTTGCTGCGCACACATTTAGAGCAGTTAAGGTTAGGTAAATCTGTAGAAGTACCTACCTACGACTATGCCCAACATACACGTAGCAATGAAACGCGTACAGTAATCCCAGCCAAGATATTAATCATTGAGGGTATTTTACTGTTAAGCGACCCCGCATTAAGTGAAGAATTTGATATTAAGGTGTTTATTGATACGCCCTTAGATATTTGTTTACTGCGTCGAATGCAACGAGATATTGAGCAACGCGGTAGAAGCTTGCCGTCTGTGGTTGAACAATACCAAGCAACGGTAAGACCCATGTTTTATCAGTTTATTGAGCCTTCAAAGCACAATGCCGACTTGGTCGTCACCCGTGGTGGTATGAATCGCGTTGCGATTGATATAATTAAAAGTAAAATAAAATACTTACTGCAAGAATAAAACGGGAACTTTAGGGCATGACAACAATAATGAGCTTAGTAGGCATGCTAATGCTACTGAGCGTGGCTTACGGTTTTTCAACAAACCGTAAGGCCATAAATAAACGTACGGTTGGGGTTGCATTCGCAATGCAAGTATCAATCGGTGGATTTGTGCTATTTGTTGATGCGGGTAAAAACGCTTTAGCAAGCATGTCCAGCGCAGTATCAGCTGTAATTGGCTATGCCAATGACGGGATAGCATTTCTATTTGGACCACTTGCAGATAAAAGTTCGTTAGGCTTTATTTTTGCGGTTCAAGTATTGCCAGTTATTGTATTCTTTTCAGCTTTAGTGGCGGTTTTATACTATCTCGGCATTATGGCATGGATCATTAAAATTTTAGGTGGTGGATTACAAAAGCTACTTAAAACATCAAAGCCTGAGTCTTTATCGGCCACAGCAAATATATTTGTAGGCCAAACAGAAGCTCCTTTGATTGTTAAGCCGTTTATACCAACAATGACTAAGTCTGAATTATTCGCGGTTATGGTTGGTGGTTTAGCAACGGTTGCAGGTTCAGTAATGGCAGGCTACGTTGCAATTGGCGTTGAGCTTAAGTACCTAATTGCGGCCAGTTTTATGGCAGCGCCTGGTGGCTTTTTAATGGCAAAAATGATTGTGCCAGAAACAGAGCAACCAAAACAAGATTTGTCGGATGTAAACGCCGATGAAGATAAACCAGTTAATGTGATTGACGCAGCTGCTGCTGGCGCATCAAGCGGCATGCACTTGGCACTAAACGTAGGTGCAATGTTACTTGCATTTGTTGCATTAATTGCTTTATTAAATGGCATGTTAGGTGGAATAGGTGCTTGGTTTGATTACCCAACACTCACATTGCAAGAAATTTTAGGTTACGTTTTTGCTCCTGTAGCATGGCTAATTGGTGTGCCATGGGATGAAGCCGTAATAGCTGGTAGTTTTATCGGTCAAAAGCTAGTAGTTAACGAGTTTGTTGCCTACCTAGACTTTATGAATTATCGAGAAGGGTTGAGTGAGCACACACAAGCGGTTGTCACATTCGCGTTATGTGGCTTTGCTAACCTATCTTCGATAGCAATTTTACTAGGCGGACTAGGTGGTATGGCGCCAAGTCGTAGAAAGGATATCGCACGCTTAGGGCTCAGGGCGGTTTTAGCAGGGTCAATGGCTAACCTAATGAGCGCAGCAATTGCAGGGTTTTTCCTCTCGCTAGCTTAGAAACTTAACGAGATATGCCGCATTTGCAAAACAATTGGTTGAATACCTTAAGGGGTTAAGGCATTCATACTAACTTGAACGATACTTCACCAAAGGGCCGCAAGGCCCTTTTATCGTTTAAAATTTCAATTTTCTCTTACCTCAACTAAGTTCACTTTTTATCTACACTTTTTTTCACTTTCCAACAAATATTTACACAATAAATTACCCAATATATTGACAGTGAAGTCCCTCAACTGTACGATTTTTAACCGCCAATAATGGTACTTAAGGACAATAAAATGAAGCTATTAAGAATATATGGGTTATCCATAGCATTGCTGTCATCGGTAATATTTACTAATCAAGCATACGCTTATCATGAATGCGACAAGGATGTTATTGAAGAGTCAATTAATAGGTATACATCAGCAACACGTGTAGAACGGTTATTTGTAAAAGCAGGTAGTTTTGATGATTGTATCCGATTACCTAGAAACAACTCTGCGTACAGTATTTTACAAAGGCAATACATGGCACGCAAAGAGCAAGAAGCGGATTTACGCGCAGATCTCCACGCACAATTTCTCGAACAAATGCCTAGTTTTGCCGTATTGAGATACTTCAACTTATCAATAATCGGTGACTTAAACGCGCGTCTTACTTCTGGCCCCAATGGAACAATATTGGTTAAAGTAGATGGATTCGGGGTACATGCAAAAGCTAAAGCTACCATAAAATATGTTCCATCAGTTATCGCTTCAGCATACGCAACGATTAGCGCAAAAGACATCGTTGCAACTGCAACTTACAATTTTATGGACGGAAAAGCGGGAAATGTGAAGATCGAGCATATAGACTTAGATATTGATGTTGACTCACGGCTCCTAGGTATAGACTACCCTCTTTTAACCACTTTATTTAACAATAAAATTAAAGCAAAACTTTCTGAGTCTGTACGTGAGCAATTAAACTCAAAACCTGCTGGATGGTCTAAATCCATGTTTTCTTTGGAAAAAGCAATTCCAGAAGGTGAGTTTGGCAGTATCGGTATAAGCATTAAAAATAGACTTAAGAATATCACGCCTGGACATTATATTCAGATATACACTAACTCCGAATATTTCAATAATTCTTCGTTCAAAGTTGTCTTCTCTGGAGGTTTATCAATGAAGGTTGATTCAAAGCTCTACAGAAACCCCTGCTATATGGGCCATAACCCAGAGTGCCAACCAAGATAAGTTAATGCGCTTCAATTGAAAGTAATTATGTGCTTGAGAATATAAACTAGCTCGAGCACACGTTCCTAAAATCAAACAGTAGCGAAAAAAGTGATGTAAAAAGCTTTTATTATCAATGCTGTTAGCTTACAAGTATTCTCTACCCATTATTTCTTAGGTACAAAGGTAAACTTAAAAAGCTGCGTACTTTATATACTCAGCAGCTTATATTTTCAGAGTAGAAACCAATAAGGACATATATAGAATCGCTCCGATTGCAAGACAATCGTTGGTAGAAATTCAAAGTTCATTGCTGCCATATATTCGGCTTTCAATTGAAAGGAATTATCCTCTTTGGCCCTAATGGATATCCGTACCTGATTGTCACATTCACACTATATGGCTTTGCTAACCTAATGAGCGCAGCAATTGCAGGGTTTTTCCTCTCGCTAGCTTAGAAACTTAACGAGATATGCCGCATTTACAAAACAATTGGTTGAATGCCTTAAGGGGTTAAGGCATTCATACTAACTTGAACGATACTTCACCAAAGGCCCTTTTATCGTTTTATAGCCACTGTAAAATACGCTCTGTGATGGCTTTCGGCTGCTGCACCCACTTAAAGTGCGATGCTCGACTTAGGCCTACATCTTCAGGTTGTAACTTAATACGCGTTACTTCTGCTGCTTTTAATTTACTAGCCAAAAAATCACTACACTGTTGCGTTATATACTTATCACCTGTTAAATAAACAAACAGCACGGGCAGTTTGATGGTTTCTAACAGCTGTTCATAATCCAATGCCGAGCCTTTGACTCGATACCGACCGGTAAAACCTTGCTGTAACCAATCCTGTATTAAACCTTTAAACTCTCTGCCTGAAAATTTAAAGCGCTCGCCGGGGAAATAGCCCAGCACAGCACTCAAACAGCCAATACAATTATAGCCTAAATAACGCCCCCAACGTCGCCACGGGTTTGCGATATTTTTATAGCAATTAGAGAACCACTAGCGATCATCACTACGCCAGAAACATGGTCAACTTGAGACGCATATAACAATCCAAGTTGCGCACCTAAACTATGACCGACTACGTTACCTGATTACATTCATAGTGTGCTTTTACTGCACCGACAATCGCTGGAAGGTCAGTATTGAGAACTTCGTTATAATCATAATTAACTGTCTTATATGGCCTTACCGAACTACAGCCATGATTCGCTAATAGTTGGCTCTCACACCCATAGCTGGTAAAATAATACAAACTGGGGCTGAACCTTCTTTACTAGAAAACCCTCTGCTCCCCATTTTTGTACCATCTCTCATACCAATCTCAGTCACCCATTCGTCTGCACTGAGTTTATGTTCATTTTTCACAGCCTACTCATTCCTTTGCAATTACACATTAACTACTGATTTTTATAACACGTGCTGTGATTTTATGCGCGGCCTTTGTCATAATACGTATCTAAAATATGAAGGTATAAGTGGTATCGATCACGTATAACGTGCGCTTTAATAAAAAGGATAAATAGTATGCAAATCTATTATTTACAAATGTTGAGTGAAACTGACCTAACGCCCTCCCCTTTACCTGACGACCTCAGTATTGTTGAAATAGAAACCATACAACCTGAGTTCAATCTTTTTTTATACTCGCTTGTTGGCAAGCATTGGCAATGGACTGATAAGTTATCTTGGTCTTTAGCGCGTTGGCAGAACTATATTGAGTCAAATAAAATACGCACTTGGGTCGGTTATAGCAAAGGCGCAATTGTCGGTTACTACGAGCTAAACCTTCATACAAAAAACGAAGTTGAGATCATGTACTTTGGGTTAACAGCCTCTTTTATTGGCAAGGGATACGGTGGCGCTTTATTAAGTCACGCAGTAGAGTCTGCATGGGCCATTGAAGGAACCAAAAGGGTATGGCTTCACACGTGCGATCTTGACCACCCCAACGCTCTAAATAATTATAAAAAAAGAGGCTTTTCTTTGTATAAAATTGAAACTGAAAATAGCTAATTAAAAAATAAGCTTACTTAAAAAGATATATTACAAACCAAATAGAACTTGAATTAAAAATTAAAAGACTATAAATCAATAAATTGCATTTAATTAATAGGATACAGAGGAGAGTTTAATTTTATTTAATTAGCACAATGACAAAAGCTTCCTTAAAAATTGGTCGTGAGAACAATACACCACTTAAGGAACAATGATGAAATCAATAATAACAATGCCACTACTTTTAACTTCGTTGTTATGCAGCGTTGGCGTTTATGCAGCCAAAGATGCCCCAATCATGTTTGATGACTTTAGTTATAAAACCTTTGTTGATGCCACTAAAAATGGCTGGCAAATTAGAACCCAAACAGGGCATCCTGGAATTAAAGGTGCTAAATGGTGGCAAGAAGGGGTATCATTTCACCTTGATAGTTTAGATCATAATAACACGGTGATGAGACTTACCTCAAAAACCGACGGCAGTGCTGAAAATACTCGCCACACTCAGGTATGCCATAAACGAAAGTACCGCGAAGGCATTTATGCAGCGCGTGTTTTTTTTAACGACAAACCACAATATGGTCCCGATGGAGATGGTGTTGTTGAGACCTTTTATGCCATAAGCCCTCTGGCAGCTCCCATGGACCCAAACTATAGCGAAATGGACTTTGAATATTTAGCTAATGGCGGCTGGGGTAAGGGTAATAAAACGCTGTTTGCTACTTCATGGGAAACCTTTAAGCTCAATCCATTTACTAAAGTAAATGAGTACAGCACGCTACAAAATAGCTTGCAAGGGTGGAACACATTACTGCTAAAAGTAACAGATAACCGACTACGTTATTATGTAAACGGTAAACTCTTCGCCGACCATGGACCTGAGGTTTACCCAGAAGTGGCAATGTCAATTAACTTTAATTTGTGGTTTATAAGCGAGCAGATTGTACAAAGCAAAGAAATGCGACAGTATTATCAAGACATTGATTGGGTTTACTTTTCACAAGATACTACCCTTAACACCCAAGCTGTCACTCAAAAAGTTGCACAACTACGCAGCAAGCGAATTCAACAAATGGATACAGTGAATAACTGGCATCCTAAGCTAGATGATTACTGCAGCCTATAACAATTCAATTAACGGTATACGGTGATTGGTCATTAAACCATGCTGCCACTCTGGTAATTAAATGAGGTTTGTCACTATAACGGGCAACTTGCTGCGCGCTCAGTGCTAGTTGCTCGGCTTCAGTTAATTTATTTTGCTGCTTAGCAACATCTGCTTTGGCCAATAGTACCCACACCTGATTGGCGGGCGCTGCATGATCATCGGCAATCTTTTGTGCTTGCTCCAAATACGTGCCCGCAACATCAAATTGCTGTTGCTGCGCCGCAATACGTGCCAACTCAATCAATGCAGCGGTTTGCCCATATTGGCTATAAAAAGATTGATGATACTCAAGTGCCTTAGTCACTAATTTTGTGGCTTGTTGAAAATCTCCCTGCAAGCGCTTAATTTTACCAAGTTCTTCATAAGTATAAGCAATAAACAGCTCATCTTGCTGGGTTTGGGCCAGTGTCTGCGCTTTTTCAATATAAAATTGCGCATCACTTAGCTCCATTACTCGTACCTTGCCTCGTGGCCAATTGATCAGTAAATACCCAATCATAAGGTGCGCCCTGATAAGCTCACGATTGTCAAAAGTCCCACTTTGCTCAACCGTTGTCATCAGCAAAGTGATTGCCTTAGAGTGAAGACCTTGATTTGCATAACTAGCTGCTAAATAACGCCTAGCTGCCAATAGGTTAGGTTCTGTTTGAAGAGCAGCCAAAAATAATGGAACAGCTTGCTGGTAGGCTTGCTGCAAGTATAACTCCACACCGCGTGCAAATGCTTCGTTACTAAAGTCACTATTCCAATTTTGCACATTAGCGTGCCTGTGACTTGCGTACTTATGCGCAAGTGTTACATTCAGTTGCTCAAAACTTTGCTCAATGCTTTTTGCAAATTCCACTCCCTTTTCAATTCCATATTCAAAAAATAGCGTGTAATGCAATTGAAAGTCCTGAGGGTAGCCAGTTAAACGCGTGTAAACCAATACTGTTGCCTCCAATTTTTGCCGCAAAAAAGCCAGTTTATTCGCATCAAGTGATTGCATACCATACTCTGAACGATGCTCAAGCGCATACAAAACTTGATCATGACCAATAACAGTTAAATCGGTGTTTGCTTTAAGTTGTCGCGATAAATACTCCATTCCTCTTAATGGCACCCACTGATGAATATTATCGGAAATATCATTCTCTACAGGTAAAAATGCAATGCTAAACGCGTTGCCTTGCTGTTTTGAATTAACACTTATAATAAGGGTAAGCAACAAACCAATGCCTATGATTGCACCAATAAACACAGCAATACGGTTGCGTGTGTTAATGGCTGTGATTGGAGCTACCCATTGGTAGCCATCTTTAGGAAAAGTTTTTATGACTTGCGAACCCAGCACATCTCGCAACTCTTTTATAGACTGTGTTAATACCTGCTCTTGTACAACAACATCATGCCAAATTATATCTAATAGTCGCTTTTTTGAAACTACCTCATCAGCATGTTGGATCAACATAGTCAGTACTTGCAATGTTTTTGCTCGCACCGCTTGGTTCTTGCCATTTTTTGAGATAACACCTTGTTTTAAATCTATATAAAACCCTAAGCATTTGTATTTATGTGTACGCTTACCTGCGATCAGACTCAAATTATACCATCTCAAAAATAACTGTTAGCCATTACTTTAAAGAACTATTAAACACACAACAAGTGCTAATAATTGAGTAACGAGACTATTACATAGCCAGTTTGTGTGTTTGGTATGATTTTTAGTTTTATAAAGCAGCCATATTTTTTATCACAACTCAATTTTATAACTGTGGTAATTTTTGCTTCGTCGATTATCCCTTGTAAAAGAATCACTAATCTAATACATGGAAAGTACGATGACACCAAACTTCATTTTCAAATTCATATGCTGTTTCGCATTGATAATCACTTGTCAAGTTTATGCAAAGCAGCAAAAGCTATTACCTAATGATGGTGAAGCAGAAGATCAGTTTAGCTATAGTGTCGCGATTGATGGCACAACCGCATTAGTTGGTGCACTCAATGCGAATGATAATGGTATTAAAAATTCAGGTGCCGCCTACATCTACACCTTAGACTCTACAGGTTGGCAACAACAAGCAAAATTAACGTCTGAACCAGCATATGCAGATGACACGCTTGGCGGTAAAGTAGCGTTAAAAAACCACATTGCCATGCTAGGTGTGAGCAGAAGGGATGATAAAGATGAAAACTCAGGTGCTGTGTTTGCTTTTGAAAAAGATGCCAATACGTGGTCGCAAAAGCAAATTTTAACAACAGAAGATGCCAAAGCAGGCGACGCTTTTGGTCAAAGTATTGCTATGACAGAGCACTTTCTTGTCATCAGTGCGCCACACAGCGATGCACCTCAAAAAGATTCAGGCTCCGCTTATGTTTATAAACGAAACAATAATACATGCCAATTTCAAGCCAAGCTTACGGCAGATGATGGTGCGCAGGGCGATTTATTTGGCATAAGTGTCGCGATTGATGATAACACGATTCTAATTGGTGCTGATTTAAATGATGAAAAAGCAGGTGCTGTATATGCCTATGTCTTCGACGGTAAACAATGGCATCATCAAGCAAAACTGATGGCTAAAGATGGCGCAAAAACGGATATTTTTGGCGTAAGAGTGGAGTTGTTTGACGACATAGCATTGATCTCCGCCAAAAGAGACGATTTAAAAGGCGTAGGCATAGATGCGGGCGCTGCTTATATTGTTGATTCGTAAAATTAAAAATCATTTTATAGTGAACAGTAAAACAGTCTAGTGTTGAATTTATAATAGCACCCTCATTATTTGGTACTTCGATTCACCTATCATATTCATCAAAATCTCGGTGCGCTGAAACGCTTAATCAAAGGTGCCAAAACTAGCAGTTGAGACCATTCATTTTTGTGTTTCTGCGGTGTAACGAAATTAGTAACCTCGCTAAAAGCCAAAAAATAGCTTAAATAGAGCATCATACATACCAACAAAATACCCCGCTTAAAGTATTACACCAATTTTATTAAAACATTGATCATTTAGAATAACGACATACCGGAACTTTTGCTTAGTTACTGGGTCATTTATCTATCGCAATATCTGATCTTAAAACTCATTAACCCTAAAGCTTAC
>NZ_ARPN01000124.1:0-1229 GCF_054966645.1 Pseudoalteromonas sp. SANK 73390 | reverse complement strand
GGTGATGACAATAAAAGCGTATTAGTGTGGTCTATTTGGGGGGCTTATCAATTGTTAAGTGCCGGTAAAGTGCCTGATTGGCCTGAGTTTAACAGTTTGGATATTGATAAACTCAATGGTAATTTGGCACAGGCCAGTGCTGCACAAATTAATAGCTATCCTGATTGGTTGTGGCAAAAAGCGTCTGAGGAATTAGGTGAGCAGTGGCCCCTTATCGCTCAGGGCCTAAATGTGCCTGCTAAAACTTACCTCAGAGCAAATACACTTAAGTGTGGCCTTGGCGATTTAAAGGCATCTCTTGCTCAAGAAAAGATTGAATGTGAGCACTTGCCAAGTAGCGAGGCACTTGAGGTAACGCAATATGGACACTTGTTCAAATCTCAGGCGTTTTCAAAAGGCTGGTTTGAAATGCAAGATGCAGGCTCGCAGCAAATTGCTCAGCTACTTGAACCAAAAGCGGGGCAGCGTGTGGTAGATGCATGCGCAGGTGCTGGTGGTAAAAGTTTACATATCGCTGCGCTAATGCAAAACAAAGGCTATGTGCTCGCTATGGATATTCACCAGCACAAATTAGATACGCTAAAAAAGCGTGCTAAACGTGCAGGTGTTCATATGCTTGAAACAAGAGAAATTAAAAATAGCAAAACTATCAAACGCCTAAAAGATAAGTTTGACCGTGTTTATTAGATGTTCCATGCTCTGGTACTGGCGTGTTACGTCGTAACCCCAGATGCTAAATGGCTTTTAAAAAGCGAAAACATTGAATCACTGGTGTCACTTCAAGCTGAAATTTTGCAGCGTTACAGCCAAATGTGTAAGCCGGGCGGGCGCTTGGTGTATGCAACTTGCTCAATTCTACCGAGTGAGAACCAGCAACAAGTACAAACCTTTTTGGCTAATAATACGCAGTTTAAACTTGTTGAAGAGTTGCACCTGCAGCCTGGTATCAATAGCGACTTTGATGGTTTTTATGGTGCCGCACTTGAACGTCAGAGTTAATGGCTAATTAAGACTGACGCGACCACTAAAATTGCAAATGAACACATCCCATTGAGCCGTTTTATATGTTGACGGCTCTTTAGCACTTTGCCTAGCTTTGTACCAGCTAATAACCATAAAGCATCGATAACAGTTACTAAACTAATGCATATCAATGCGGTTAATAGTAGCGAATGAACATGTGGTGTAGTCCCTATGTTAAACTGTGAAAACAGTGTTATTAGTGATGC
>NZ_ARPN01000123.1:0-347 GCF_054966645.1 Pseudoalteromonas sp. SANK 73390 | reverse complement strand
TCCGTTGAGCGGGACAGATCCGAGTGGGTATAAATGGGAGAAAAAGACTGGATCGAATGTAAGGTCTAAGTCAGCGGTTAGCTCTTCTGATAAAGTCCAAAGCGTTGAAGTTAGTGGAAACTCAATAAAAATTAACACAGACAATGGTAGTGTCACTTACAATAATGTTAATGCTAACGAGATTAGCAAAATAACGGACATGAAGGGGGCTGCGAAGAGCAAAGGTAACAGTGATGGCGGCTCTGATAATATTAACTCAAGATCTAAGTCTCAGATTGCGAGCGCAATAGAATACTCTCAATCCTTTGAGACTCCTAAACTTGATGCAGAAATAGCATCATTAAATT
>NZ_ARPN01000122.1:0-1387 GCF_054966645.1 Pseudoalteromonas sp. SANK 73390 | reverse complement strand
ATAAGCTTTAGGGTTAATGAGGTTTAAGATCACACCTTGTTTAAAGCTCGGTAACTGGCGATTGACTTGTTTATGCGTATCTTGAAAATATAGTTTATAAGCTAAATATATTAGATAACTCACACAGGCAACTGTTAGTCATGAAGTTAGTTTAGGAGAAGCTTCTAATAACCGGCTTAAACCCATGTTTACTAACAGCATTGCAAATGATAAACCTGTTAAAATACCAATTAAAAAGGGTAAATTTCGCCTATAGCCAAAATTAGCACCTGCTGCAAGCAATGAAATAGGAGCGGGGCAGGGGCTGCCAAATAATAACAAAGTCATAAAAAGCAAAGAGAACAGGGTGTCGTACATAACAACTCCATTTTGTACTATGCCACTGAGTTATGCTGATAGCTCAGGCGCATTGGAGTCTGTATACGGTGATCTCAAGATTTAAAGCGAGTCGTAGAGCTGGCATATTGTTGTTTGAATGGCAAACCGAACACAAGACTCTCAAGCGTGGCGCTACGAACTTTTTATGTATTATTTAAATTTCAACAATACTTTAAGGTTTGTTTATAAATTAGCAACTGTCAACTCAGTTAGAGCATTTATTACTATTGTGTTAGTAGAGTAAGGGATTTGGCGTTTGTAATATTGAGGTATTTTATTGGTATGTAGGAGGCTCAATTTAAACTGTTCTAGTTACTAATTTTATCGTTGCATCGTGAACCAAATGCTCAATTGTAAGTGAAACACAATTTGGGCAGCTGAAACGTTTAGTCTAGATGCTGAGATAAAGCGTTTCACTGTACTTTCATGTTGATGAATATGACAGCCCCTAAGGTCCTAATATAAATTCAGCATCAGACTGTTTGTACCGTCACTTTAAAGTGATTATCAATTTACAAATCAACAATATAAGCAGCGCCTGAAGCATCGCCATTGTCATCACGATGTGGAACGGCAACTACCGCAGTGTTGTTATTGAGGGCGATATTCCAACCAAACTTGTCATCGGACTTACCATCATTTGCCATAATTTTTGATGTATAACGCCATAGGCCAAGTTGCTTTTTAAATATATAAAGAACACCCGCATTATTACCATTAGCATCATGGTGCATAGCACTGATCAGGGCTGTATCTTTGTTTAGCGCCACGGCACGAGCAAATCGGTCGTCGGCTTTACCATCAGGTGCTACTAACTTTTGTGTTTGAGTCCACTTTCCTTTTATTCGCTCAAATATATAAGCAGAACCCGCATCTATGCCCACGCCTTCTATATCGTCTCTTCTTGCGGAGATCAATGCAGTGTCGTCAAACAAGGCGACCCTTACGCCAAAAATATCTGTTTTTGCGCCATCTTTAGCAGCTAAAACAAATATGACACCCACTTTAA
>NZ_ARPN01000121.1:0-30345 GCF_054966645.1 Pseudoalteromonas sp. SANK 73390 | reverse complement strand
GTATTGCTGTTTGCACCAGATGCAAAGCAAGTTGTAGAACTAATTGAACAATCTCGCTGGAGTCGTGATATTACGACAATTGGAAAAAGGGAAAAACACGCGACGACTTACGAAGAAAAAGAAGCTTATAAATGGGAGTCCGCGTCACGAGCGATGGCTGAGCGACTTGAAACACAGATGTCGAACGTCATTTCAGTATGTGACCGAGAAGCGGACATCTATGAATACTTGCAATACAAACTGACCGAGCAACAAAGGGTCGTCGTACGCTCTATGCAAAGCCGCCATATTGAAGAAGGTGAGGATAAGCTCTATGCGTTTGCAAGCGAGTTAAAAAGTGCTGGAACAAAACAGCTCAAAGAGGAGGTAGGAAGGCCCGTAGCGCAACACTGGATATCACTTATGCACCAGTGACGCTCAAAGTTCCTTACAATAAGAAAGGGCAATCCCTGCCAGTTTACTATGTTGGCTGTGCAGAGCGAGGAAACCCTGAAAACGACTTAAACTGGCACTTATTAACCAGTGAACCGGTAACTAGCAAAGAAGATGCCTTAGCCATCATCACATACTATGAGCACCGTTGGCTCGTTGAGGAGTACCATAAAGTTTGGAAAAGTGACGGCACGGATATAGAAAGTTTACGCCTTCAAAGCCAAGAAAATATGGAAAGGTTGGTGACGATTAATGGCTTTATCGCCACACGAATTGTGAACAGCTGTTATCTCCCAAAGCATGGAAGCTATTATGGTTAAAAAGAATAAAGGCACCATTGCCAGCAACCGCGCCAAATATGTCGTGGGCATATCGAGAACTGGCTAAGTTAGGAGGCTGGAAAGATACCAAGCACACAGGACGAGCATCTGTCAAAGTGTTATGGCAAGGATGGCTTAAATTACAAGCCATCCTTGAAGGCTACGATTTAGCAAAGTCTCTTAAGTCAGACTTGTGATCAAGAGACAGCTATTTAGTGCCTTTTCTGTTACTTTGCATAATCGGTACTTTCACGTACCACTAAGCTTGGCGTAAAAGTAGTTTTAACATCTTTATCTTGTTGTCTTGAACCTCGAGCTTTACTAAATAGTAACCTTGCTGCGTGTTCAGAAATAACATCATTAGCCTGATGGGCAGTTGTCAGCTTAGGCCAAGTTTGACGAGAGAAGGGGGAGTCTTCAAATCCTGTAATAGACAGTTCCGCAGGAATATCTATGTTCATTAATCTAGCTGCAAACAATGCCCCTGCGGCAACTTCATCGTTACCGCCTAAGATTGCTGTAATATTATTAGGGTTGCCATTTTTGAGTAACTCTTTTGCTCCGTTCACGCCGGACTCAAACGAATAACTCCCTTCGTAAATCAATGAATCTGATCGCTCAATATTATGTGCTTTTAATGCTTTATGATAACCAGCTAGGCGTTCTGAGGTTGATTTGTGTTCTTTGTCACCCAGTACAAAAGCGATGCGCTTGTGGCCTAAAGAAATCAAATGTTCAGTGATCTCATAAGCAGCAGCATAGTCATTTACTAGAATACAATTGTTGCGTTCATTTATATCAGTGTCCCGCCCTGACAGCAAGCGAACATAATGAACACCTAATTCGTCAAGCATATCGATAATACTCTGCTGCTCTGATAAAGGAGGTGTTAGAACTAGCCCAGCTAAACGTGATCGCTTAATCATCGTCTTGAACTCTTTTTGCATATTATCGTCATGATAACTACAAGGGTGAATGACCAGTTCATATCCTTCTTCTTTACATCGTGAGAGCACACCATTTTGCATATCTATCACGTAGTACGCATTTGGGTTGTCATAGACTAAACCAATAGCAAATGAAGAGGTACCTGCGAGGTTTCGCGCTGCGATATTCGGCTGATAATTCAACTCATTTACAGCACTCATTACCAAGTCATATGTTTTTTTGCGAACTGAAGGCTCTTTGTTGATCACCCGCGAGACGGTTTTCATTGATACACCGGCTAACTTAGCGACATCGTTTATGGTGACTTTCATGTTTTTATTCTTTTATGTGAGAGAGCTTTAAAAATTGCTCAAAATTCATTAAATGATCATGTGAATAGCTTAGTCTATCTAATCTAAATTAAAAATAGCAGCCTAAATATCATAAATAAATGAATGATACCGGTGTCAAAAGGAATAAATTGCGTTATTATTCACATCGTAAAATTGAAAATAAGAAAATTGACAGCGTTGTCATTGTGGCATATGGTAGACGTTGTCAATAGTCTTTTGCTTGTTTAAACAGTGTATAAGCTGTGTGGCGAGCCATAAATTATGTTAGGGGATGAGTATGAGTTGCCGTAGTGATTTGAGTAGCTGGCAGGCATTAGAGCAATCTGCAACAAAACTAAAACAACAACAATTAAAAACTTTGTTTGCTAAGGATACCTCACGCTTTGCAAAGTTCTCTTGTCAAATTCCTGGTGTTTTATTCGATTACTCAAAACAACTTATTGATGAAGAATGCTTTTCTCAACTCATTGCGCTTGCAGAACAAGCTGATATAGCAGCGTGGCGTGATAAAATGTTCAGCGGTGAAAAAATTAACTTCACTGAAAATAGAGCAGTCCTACATGTAGCGTTAAGAAATAGAAGTAATTCACCGATTTTTGTTGACGATAACGACGTTATGTCACTGGTGAATAGAGAACTTGATAAGTTAAAATCATTTACGCAAAAAGTGCGTAGTGGCGAGTGGGTAGGACATACTGGTAAGCCTGTTAAAAATGTTGTGGCAATCGGTGTGGGTGGATCAAATCTAGGTCCTCAAATGGTTAGCGAAGCGCTCTCAAATTACGCAGATAACACACTTAATGTGCATTACGTATCTAATGTTGATGGGGTGCAATTAGCAACTGTGCTTGATGGTTTGCAGGCTGAAACAACATTGTTTGTTGTCTCATCAAAAACGTTTACAACCTCAGAGACAATGACAAATGCGCGCTCAGCCGTTAAGTGGTTTTTAGAGTATGCACCGCAAGATGCGATTGCTAAGCATTTTGTAGCTGTGAGTACTAATTTAGAAAAAACCCGTGAATTTGGTATTGCTGATGACAATGTATTTACCATGTGGGATTGGGTCGGAGGTCGGTTCTCGTTATGGAGTGCAATTGGCCTACCTATTGCCTTGTATTTGGGCTTTGATAAGTTTGTTGAGGTGCTAGAGGGCGCATTTGAAGTAGATGAGCACTTTAAAGCCGCATCATTTGAAAATAACATTCCGCTAATTATGGCATTGTTAAGTGTTTGGAATACCAGCTTTTTAGGCCACACAGCACAAGCTATTTTACCGTATGATCAGGCATTACATATGCTGCCTGCTTACTTACAGCAAGGTGAGATGGAAAGTAATGGTAAGCACGTTACATTCACTGGTGAACCTGTGCCTTATGCAACAGTACCGCTAATTTGGGGCATGACGGGTATCAACGGCCAACATGCATTTTATCAGTATTTGCACCAAGGCAATAACATTGTGCCAGCGGATTTTATTGCATCGGTTAAGCCGCAAGTTGTTATGGATAAGCACCACGATATTTTATTATCGAACTTTTTTGCACAAACAGAAGCGATGATGAGTGGTGTTGATGAGCTGCAAATACGTGAAGATTTAATAGCGAAAGGTAAAACACGCTCGCAAATTGACGCAGTAATTGCACATAAAATTCATCAAGGTAATCGGCCAACGACTTCTATCTTGTTAGATACCGTGGATGCTAAAGCTGTCGGTCGTTTAATCGCAATGTATGAGCATAAGATTTTTTGTCAGGGCATTTTATTGCAGATTTGCTCATTTGACCAATGGGGTGTAGAACTTGGGAAAGGGTTAGCATCTGCGATAGAGGCTGAGTTAACCCAAGACGATGTAAATTACCCTCATGATAGCTCAACTGCTGGTTTAATTAGTTACTATAAAAACAATCGATAATTGAAAGAAATTAGCCTTTTAGTAGAGGCAACCAGTTCACTTGATGTGAAAAAAATACCTTTGAACGGGTAGCGCTGGAGTTCTTAGGGCCTGTATTTTTGTGAGAGGAATTACAGTGCCCCTAAGGCTCATTTTCTGGCTAATGTATTTCTTCCAATGGTCACTCTTCAAAGATGATTTTTAGGTTTGAATTGCCACCTAACCTTGGCTGAACTGTTACAATCGAATTCAATACCGCTAATATGCGGCGCTCTGGTAAGCTAAGATATGGTATTGCCAGACATTAATAATAAATGCGCAGTCAGTGCACAAGAACGGCTTTGCTGCGCTTAACCTTGTAGAGAGTAATTTATGCTTAATCCTTTTGATATTATAATTTTTGGTGGCGGCGGAGATTTGGCATTGCGCAAGTTGTTGCCTGCAATGTATCGCGCATATCAAGAAGGTAACCTTCCTGAAGGCTCTCGTATTTTGCCAACTGTTCGTGAACAAAGTAAACAACAAGAATATATCGAAACAGCAGAGCAAGCATTGAAGTCTTTTTTAGGTGAAGGGGAGTTTAACAGTCAAGATTGGAAAGCCTTTGCTAAATTTCTAGTTCCCGTGGTTGTCAATGTCACAGAACCTGATGAACACTGGGATGAGTTACGCACAATATTAGCGCAAGATGTACCTGACAAATCTCGAGTATTTTATTTGTCACTTCCCCCTGCGGTTTATGGCACCTGCTGTGAAATCTTATCGACTAAGCAGTTGATAACAGATACATCACGAGTTGTTGTTGAAAAACCAATTGGCTACTGTGGTGCGTCTGCAGAAGAAATTAATGGAAAAATAGCACAGTATTTTTTAGAAGAACAAATCTTTCGTATAGACCATTACCTAGGTAAAGAAACCGTACAAAATTTAATGGCATTGAGATTTTCAAATGCGCTATTTGAAAACTTATGGGATGCAAAATCCATAGATAATATTCAAATCAGCATTTCAGAAACGGTCGGTTTAGAATCTCGAGCAGGCTTTTATGATAAAGCTGGTGCACTCCGAGACATGGTGCAAAACCATTTACTGCAGTTATTGTGTTTGGTTGCCATGGAGTCTCCTCATAAGCTAAACGCCAACAGTATTCGCACAGAGAAGCTTAAAGTACTAGAAGCGCTTCGCCCGCTTATTGCAGAGCAGGTTGATGAAAACACGGTACGCGGTCAATATGTACCAGGAGAATTAAATTCTAAGATAGTACCTGGATATCTTGAAGAGCTAGCGGAAGGTTCAAGTATTACTGAAACCTTTGTGGCTATTCGAGCGCATATTGATAATTGGCGTTGGGCAGGTGTACCGTTTTATTTGAGAACGGGTAAGCGTATGAAACAACGCTGTGCAGAGATTGTAGTAGAGTATAAACCTGTATCTCATAACGTTTACGATGAATCTGTGGGCCCAATTCAGCCAAATCGTTTGGTTATTCGTTTGCAACCAGAAGAAACAATACAGCTTACATTGATGTCAAAGCGCATGGACAACTTAGATATGCAATTGCAGCCTGTTACGCTTAATATCGAGTTGAGTGAACAATATGGTTCGAGTTTTCACTCCGATGCCTACAAGCGTTTAATGTTAGATGCTGCCGCAAATAACCCCGCGCTGTTTATACACCGTGATGAAGTGCGTCAAGCATGGAAGTGGATTGACCCAATTGTTGAACGTTGGCAAGAAAAAGGCACGCCAGCACTTTATAGAGCAGGCTCTTGGGGGCCAGAAGATGCGGATGAATTATTACAAGAAAACAAACATGCTTGGTTTAATGTAGGAGAAAAAGCATAATGGCACATCTAACTGAGCGATTTTTTGATTCTAAAGAAGAATTAACATCTGCGCTATCAGCACTACTTGAGTCAAGTTTAGTGGCTGGTATTGAACAAAAAGGCAAAGCCGTATTAATGGTATCTGGTGGTTCGTCTCCCGCACCTGCATATCGTCATTTATCGGGGTTATCGCTTGATTGGAATAAAGTGTCGGTTGCTATGGTTGATGAACGTTGGGTGGATGCAAGTCATGAAAAATCCAACGAAGCATTTATTAACGAGACACTTTTACAAAATCATGCCTCAAAAGCGCACTTTGTCACTATGAAAAACTCTGCTACAACAGCGCAGGCAGGACAAACTGAATGTGAGGTACAATATCAGTCATTAGGTAAGGCAGATGTGACCATTTTAGGCATGGGTCCAGATGGACATACGGCGTCTTTGTTCCCACATGCTGATGGTTTAGAGAAAGCTTTAACTACAACTGATATTGTATGTGCTATTAATGCAAAACAAAGTGAAGTGACAGGCAGTATTACTGAGCGTATGACACTTACTTTAAATGGTGTTGCGAATGCTAAGCAAGTTGTGCTTCTTATTAGTGGTGAAGAAAAGCGTGCAATGTATGAGTTGGCAAAGCAGCCAGGCTCTGAGTTTGATATCCCATTGCGCGCGGTTATTAATCATTCAGATATAGACCTTATGGTATTTTGGTGTCCATAGTACATTTGTAAAATATATAGCACTTTGCTTGTCGTGATAGGTAAGGTGCTGCTACCTCCTCAATAACATAATGCTCTTTATAGCTACTTCCTCACATATTTAATCTGATTGATAGCACCCTCATCACAAATCTTTTCCACAATACACATCTAAACTCAGGTTTCGGTAAGGGTTTTGAAATAGAAAACACTTTGTCAGCCAGTATTACTTTTAAAAGCAGGCTTGTTTGGGAAAACTCGCTTACCTAGAGCAGTGGTGAGCTATGCTGTTTTGGAGATTATGGTTATTTTTGTATGGTAATAGGTGATTCTAATGGACAAAGGCCACATGAAAATTTATAATGACAGCGTTGTCATTTTGCGTATTATCACCCTTGAACACTTCTGCCAAAGTTTCTGAATCTATTCGCAAATAGAACAATATTGATATATAAGTCATAACATCGGTTCTATTTTGTTCTAACAAGCAAATTTCCGTCCCCAAAAAGTAAGTATTTATGCTATATTTCCCTTGGTTTTGTAACAAACCATAACAACGTAAATTTTAAAGCCAATAAAATCAATGCTTTGTTTTTATTGTTGAAGAATATTTGATTAATTCAGCAAAAAACATGTAGCGAATTTGTAATTTACGGTGTATGGTTTGTTATTAGATGACAGCGTTGTCATCATCACTGGGCAGAAGTGATATAAAATTCCAACAAAATGATTCAAGGGGAATCCTGTGTTAGCTAATAATTTTAAGAAAAGCTTACTAGCAGTTAATGTCGGTCTTGTACTTAGTGCGAGCGTATCTGGCATTGCTTATGCTGCGGACGAAAATCAAGTAAAAGAAGATGTTGAAGTAATTGAAGTGCGTGGTATTCGCGCTTCAAACAAAGAGAACATCAACGGCAAACGCTTTGCGAATTCAGTTGTAGACGTTGTGACTGCTGAAGATGTTGGTAAGTTTCCAGACGGAGATGTAGGTGAATCATTAGCACGTATTTCAGGTGTGAGTGTTTCTCGTCAATTCGGTCAAGGCCAACAAGTTTCAATTCGTGGTGCATCAGCACAATTAACGCGCACATTATTAGATGGCCATTCTATTGCCTCAACAAGTTGGTTTGATCAACAGGCGGTTGATAGAAGCTTTAACTACTCTTTATTACCTTCTGAGTTAGTTGGTGGATTAGAAGTATACAAATCTTCACAGGCGAACATTGTTGAAGGTGGCATCGGTGGTACTGTAATTGTTAAAACGCGTAAGCCTTTTGACCTTGATGCAAACACAATATTTGGTAGCCTTAAAGGAGACTACGGCTCAGTTTCCGAGAAAACCGACCCTGAAGTTTCTGGATTGTATAGCTGGAAAAATGAAGACGAAAGCTTTGGTGTTTTAATCTCAGGTGCAAAATCTGAAATTGACTATCAGCGTAATGGCATCGAGTCTTCAGGTGGTTGGAGTGGTGCGATGGCACCAACAACTTTCCAACAAGATCGTGAAAGAACAGCACTTTATGCTGCATTCCAGTATCAACCTAGTGAATCACTGCTATTAGGTTTGAATTTAACAAGCCTTGAATTAGGTGCTAATAACGCAAATACGCAAATTATTATTTTCCCTGGCGAAGGGTCTTGTGAAAAGCAAAACCTTTCTGGTAACTGTGTATATGCAAACGTAACAAATGCTGGCAATGGCAATGGCCCTGCTTTTTTCCAAACTTGGGCACGTAAAGCAAGCATGGAATCAGATACCATTGATTTCGATTGGCAATATGAAGCTGATAGCTTTATTTTCAAAGGCCGCATTGGTAAAACCGAGGCGGAAAGTGCTGTAACGACAGCAAACTTTGGAGAGTACTCGACTAATCCTGCAGATTTCAATGGCACAATTGATATGACTGGCGATGTTGTTAATTACAATATTGCGAATAAGAGTTATAACGCAAGCATCCTTCCAGCAAGCATTGGGCCGCAAACTTGGGCGCCAGAGTTTAACCCTGATAATGATGAAGAAACATACCTCAACCTAGATTTTGAAATTCCGTTAGATTTAGGTGTGATCACCGGTATTAAAACTGGCTTCCGCTATGCTGATCATAAAGTAACGCAAGACCAGAATGGCGCAAACGTAAATGCAGACCTTCGTCCAATGAGAAGCGCTTCTGAATACTACCCTGGAACAGTATCTGCTGGTGGTGGTTTTGTATTACCTGAGCCAAATATGGAGCTCATGATTGCAGATTCTCTAGCTATGACAGAAGGGTATACTCAACGACCTCAAGGGTATGGAACTGTCGAGGAAGAGAATACAGCAATTTATGTAATGGCTGAGTTTAGTGATGATAGTATTCGCGGTAATGTTGGCTTACGTTATATATCAACAGATATTGAGTCTGATTACTATGACCTAAGTGCAACTGGTGAGTACGCGACAACGTTAACAACCGATAAAGCTGATTACAGTGAGTTTTTACCAAGCTTCAATATGGCTATTGATGTAACTGAAGATGTAATTTTACGTACTTCAGCGGCACAAGTTATCTCTCGTCCAAACTATGCTGACCTATTTGCAACACGAAGCTTAGCGGGTTACACAGATAACCGTCCACTTAATGAAGTATTACAATCTGGTAATGTTGGTCTAAATCCATTTAAAGCATTTCAAGCAGATATTGGTGTTGAGTGGTACTTTAGCGCTGATGGTCTATTAAGCCTAACTTATTACACTAAAGATGTAAGTTCATTTATTTCTACGCAGCAACAAACTAACCAGCAAATTGGTATTGATATTCCTGTTTACCAAAACAACCCAGATGCGGGCGAACCGCCTTGTGGTGCTGGTGTATATGACTGCTGGACTGTCAGTAAATCAACAAATGGTAGTGGTGGCTCAATTGAAGGTATTGAGTTCCAAGTACAAGATGCATTCGATAATGGATTTGGTTACTCATTTAACTACACATATGCTGACACAGAAGCTCCAGCTGAAAATTACCCAGACAGAGTGGGTGTATTCTCTGATTCATCAAAGAATACGTACAACTTAGTTGGTTTCTATGAGCAAGATAACTTTTCTGCTCGTTTAGCTTACAACTGGCGTTCAGAGTTTATTATTCGTGAAGCACCAGGTTGGTATGGTAACCGTAAGCATAAGGCATACGGTCAGTTAGACTTCAGTGCAACTTACTCAGTGACTGATTATTTAGATGTTACATTTGAAGGTATAAATCTAACAGAAGAAGATAGCGTTCAGCTTGGTAACAACCATGAGTCAACAACGTTACCTAACCCTGACTTGTTAAATGACTTCCCAGTTTGGAGTTTTGAAGGTGAAGCGCGTTACAAAGTGGGCGTAGCAGTTCGTTTCTAATTGGAAATGTAACTAGAAAAGCCCAGCATTTGCTGGGCTTTTTTATTATTATAAGTTGAGTGTTCATTTATAGTTTCTACATATAGCCATTAGGTGTTTTATGGATATTAAAAAAGTTGTCATTGTGGGAGGTGGAACGGCGGGATGGTTAGCTGCAAACCACTTAGGTAAAGAGTTATTAAAAAGAGACGGGGTATCAGTAACACTCATCGAATCACCCGATATTCCTCCAATAGGTGTTGGTGAAGGCACTGTACCGGATATTCGTCAAACACTCTTAAACTTTGGAATTAGTGAAACCGATTTTATTCGAGAGTGTGATGCGACATTTAAGCAGTCAATTAAGTTTGTAAATTGGATGGATAAAAATACTTATGGAGATGGAAATTTTTATCATCATTTGTTTGATGTCCCCAACTCAAGTCATGCTAAGGTTTTAACTGAGCATTGGCTAAATCAGACGAATACGGATAAACATTATGCGCACAATTTGTCATCTCAACATCTAATTTGTGAACATGGACTTGCGCCAAAAGATATTACTACACCTGAATATCAAGCTGACTTAGCATATGCATATCACTTAAACGCTGGAAAATTTGCTCAGCTACTTGCCAGAAATGCAAAAGAAAAATACCAAGTAGAGCATATTTTAGCGAATGTAGAAGCTGTAAAGTGTGACAATAATGGATTTATATCTAATTTGATCACAGATGTACATGGAGAACTCGCATTCGATTTTTATATTGATTGTTCTGGTTTTGATTCAATCTTGCTTAGCAAAACGCTTAATATTCCTTTTATCAGTGTTGCTGATTCACTACTCGTAGATAGCGCACTTGTTGTACAGGTTCCTACGCAGCCTGAAGACAATATTCCTCCTTACACTATTGCAACGGCACATCAAGCAGGGTGGATTTGGGATATTGCTTTATCTTCGCGCAGAGGCGTGGGCTTTGTTTATTCCAGCAAACATATCACAGATGAAAAAGCGAAATTAAAATTTGATAAGTATTTGGGCGAGAAATGCCAAGATCTTAGCTATAGAAAGATTTCAATGAAGGTAGGTTTTAGAGAAAAGTTTTGGCATAAAAACTGTGTAGCTTTAGGTTTAGCACAAGGCTTTTTGGAGCCATTAGAAGCTACATCTATTCTACTTACAGACTTTTGTGCAAAATTTTTGACCCAACGTTTCCCACATAATAGATCACAAACTGAATATTTAGAGCAGCGTTTTAATCATTCAATGCAATATGCATGGCAAAGAGTTGTAGATTTTATCAAGCTACATTATTGTATCTCTGATCGAACAGACTCCTCATTTTGGATTGAAAATAAAGAAAGTCATACTATTCCTCAAACGCTAAAAGATAGGCTTACCCTTTGGAAAGATTTTGTACCTGTTAAAGACGATTTTTTTAGCCAGTTTGAGGTTTTCTATTTAGAAAACTTTTTATTTGTGCTCTACGGTATGGGTTATAGCACAGATGTAATTGGGGAAAAAAAGGGCACTGATAGTGACATGGCTGAATATTTTGAAAGAAAGGAAAAAATAGATGAGTTCCTTAAAAGTAAGCTGCCAAAACATAGGGATTTATTAGAGAAGATAAAAAAGTTTGGCCTTCAAAATATCTAATGTATAGATGAGAAATAATATTATATAATATGTTTCTCATCTATACAGCTTTATAAGTACTTTAAACGGTATAAGATATTAACTGCAACCTTAAATTAGCCCTTAATAAGAGTTGCAAAGGATGAAATTGCAAGCCTTCCACATTTTGGATCTTTATTGTAGCCGTTATCATCTAATAAAATATTGGCACTGTGTAACAGGTTTCCTTGATAAATAACTAAGCGGTTAGGCTTAGCATCAACTTTGAGTACTCTTTCAAAAATACTTGTACTATTATTGATATAACCAGAATGCTCTTCTGGTGTATTTTTAATGTCGTTAACCATCTTTTCTAGAATAGGTGAATGTTCTTCGTGAAATTCGATGATATTATCTGGCTTGTATTTATAAAGGCTCGTACCACCAAAATCTTGCTGAGATAGATAATGTACAAATGCGTAATGCTGTTGATCAAAAGTATCAATATGAGGCATTTTTTGTTGAGTAATTAACTGCTCTGGTTTACATGTTACAAGTGAAAGTAAACTTCGGTGAAGCTTTACTTCATTATACTGCGAACCTAAATCGGGAAGTATATGCTCTAAGAAAAAAGTTTTCAGGATCCTTAGGTAAGGTTGTGGCATGTGATCTCTAATGCCAGGGTAAAAGGAGTTATCAGAAAACATAGGGTTAAAATAAGCAATGTTATAAGCAAAATTTAAAATACTATCCAAATCATGTAAAAAGTTATCAATAATGTAAATGTGTTTATCGGTTCCAGGCACTTTTAACTTATCAATGGTGATATTTTTGTGTGTTTTTAACTCATTCATACTGCTCTCTATGATTTTATGTCTAAATAATACCGTTCTGAAATAATACTTAATTACTTTTAGAGGCTAAATCTTACTCTCGCAAGGTTTCATTACCTCAGGATAGATCACTTAATTAATAAAATTGATATAACAGCTTAAATTTTAACTGGATAAATAAAAAGGTGATAATTTAATATTATCAAATTTACCGATTTAAAACACTTCTATATCATAAGGGTTTTTACTTAATGAGAGAGTGCTGGTTTTTGGGATTTTACTCATTATTTAGAATTAATGACTAAAAGCCCAATTGATTACATATCAATATACTTTATAAATCTTACAGGGTTACCTGCGTACACTGTATTGCTAGGTATATCTTTATGTACAACGCTACCGGCACCGATTACCGCATTATCACCAATCGAAACGCCTTTGTTGATAATTGCACCATAACCAACCCAAACATTGTTGCCGATATTAACCGGTTTTGTTACTAGTCGGTTTACTTCGTCATGATTGTTTCTGCCAGTTAGCGCGTGGCCATCACAGTCCATGATCACTACATTTGGTCCGAACAGGACGTTATCACCAATCGTTACCGACTCGTAGCAAACAATGGCTGTGCCCTGTAAACAAACATTATCTCCAATTGTAATCTTCCCAGTTTTAAAGTTGGGACGTTTTACAATGGTCATTTTTACTAAATCGTTAGGAAATGCTGCATTATTACTCGAATCTAAAAATGCATTATAGCCGATGGTTATTTTGTGCTCAAACTCAGTCAGAGTAACGTTGCTGGGCGGTTGCGTCGTATTTTCATAAATCTCAACGTAAGCAAACCTTGGTGTTCCCAGTAATTGAGGCGAACTTTTAAATACCACTCCAGTATCACGAAGTAAATCGATTGGTGATAATGAGCCAGAAGGAAAGAAGTGATTAACAAACTTTGCCATTAGAAGTCCTTTTATATGATTGTGTATTAGAATTATCTGGATTATTGACGTGGCCCATATTACGTACGGATTTTAAGCAAAAGCCAATTATGCAAGCGGTTACAGCTAGCCCACCCAGTATTGACGTTGCTGTTCTGATATCAACGACATCGAGTAATGCTCCCAGTGTCATTGAAGAAATAGGTACTAATCCGTGGACAGAGAAAAGTACGATGCCTATGGCACTTGATAATTTATGCGCTGGTACATGCAGTTGATACCAAGTTGTGCCAGCTACGATTGCAAAGCCAGTCGTACAGCCCAGTACCATTAATAATATGCATATGGTTATCTGAGTACTCTGAAAGCCTAAGCAAATAAAAGCGACTGCTGCGAGTAAATCTAGTCCTAATATATACATACCTAGATGGTGCATTTTAGGTTTGAGTATGGTTACCAGCATTGCACCAATAAAAGTACCAACGCCTTGGCTTGCGAATAAATAGCTTAGCCCCGCTTCATTGGTACTAAGGTGCACTTTTGCTAAATAGGGAATGAAAATGACTAATGGCCCATATATCAAAATTGAAATTAGCATGAGATAGCTCACAATTAAGCATAAATTAGGATGCTGAAATGTGTATTTAAAACTATCCATAATTGATTGATGAAGCTTACTTAATAGTTTGCTACTGTTATTTGTAGACACCTTTTGAGTACTCATTAGCATTGCGCAAGCGGATGCGAGTAACACGAATATTGCATCAACAAAAAATGCAAATGCTAGGTGTTGATGTTTAACTTCGCCTAGTATTTCTAATGAAATAAAAGATTTAGCCCATAGCAGGCATAGGCCAACAAGCACGGGAGCAAACGATTGAATAATAAAGTTTCCCCCCATAGTCAGCACATTGGCTGTCAAAATACTTGAGTTTGGCACTATGTGAGGAATAATAGATTGATTAGCTGGAAAGCACAGTGCTGAAAAGCTTCCTGCTGTTATGGCAAATATAATGAGCATCAATATATTTGGTGACCACAGTACAAGTGAGAAAGAAAAGACCAATGTACTGAATGCAAAACCTAATCTGCCAGCTCGTATCACAGTCAAAGGTGTCAATTTATCACTGAATACTCCCCCAATAAGAATAAAAATACTGTGAGGTATACCAAAGCATGCCATCACAAGTGCCAAAATAATCGGGTCATTTTCAGTGACCTCAAGCGTCAGCCAAGGTAGAGCAATTAAGGTAAAGTATGCACCAATTTGGGTCAGTAACATGCCAACCCAATGGAGCTTAAACTCATTATTTCTCAATAGTTCTCTCATGAGTTACTTTGCGCTTCCTTCATGACAAAAGCCAATAAACTGCCATACATCAAATTCATTTGATGAGTTAGGCTGCTCTGATTTTGTCCACCACTTAGCTTCATAAAGCGCATGCTGGAACTGTGCTTTTTGATTCACTTGATAAATAGCTTGATTGTTCCAATA
Organism: Pseudoalteromonas sp. SANK 73390; assembly: GCF_054966645.1. Classification (NCBI taxonomy): domain Bacteria; kingdom Pseudomonadati; phylum Pseudomonadota; class Gammaproteobacteria; order Alteromonadales; family Pseudoalteromonadaceae; genus Pseudoalteromonas; species Pseudoalteromonas sp. SANK 73390. Next base: position 15,653 of record NZ_ARPN01000121.1, on the reverse strand, counting down.
ATTGGTTTGAGAGCAATCAATAAGTGCTTGCGTACTTGATGTCCAACTTGTTGTCACGAGAGGCCATTGGCCAATTATGTTGACACTTGGTTGTGGATTTTTTGCTTTTTCCTCTTGTGCTATTGTCCATTTACGTTCTTGCTGCTGATGACATATTTGGCAGGTCATGGTGTCATCTCCCCATTGTCTTTTGGTTGTGGTTATAAGTGGAACGTCGTCAGAGGCAATGTCATTATTCCAACTTTCATGAAGTTCTAACATGTTTTGTTCACGCAACTGCCAAGCACTGTGACCTAATTGCCATTGAGACCAATGAAACTCAGGCCAGTTTTTTACACCAAGTAATGCATTTGCGGTGTTAAAGTCTCCCGCCTTAATTGAGTAATCAATGACCGTTGTAATAAAAACGAGGCGATTAAAAGAGAATCTAGGATTATCTGAGCAGCTTCGAAAAGTGAGGTCTTGGTTACAGCTTGTTAATCCTTGCATCAAATAATTGTATCCACTAAAAAAGTATTGAGGTTCATTAAAATAGCTAGATGCTAAAGTAATGGAGTGGAACCCAGGATTGATTTGAAACCATTGTGCATGCTCTTGTTCTATTAATATTTGACTGAGTTTGTCTTGGTGGATCCCCGCAAGCCAGCGTCTAGGTAACGTAGTCCATCCCCCCAAGATCGATGCTAATCTCATTGTCCGGTAGTTATTTGGGTCAGCAATCATTTTGTTTTCAATTGTATGTGCCATTGCGATGGCGCGTACGCTGTAAAAGCTAGTCAATATAAAGTAATTAAGTGTACTTGGATCGTCAAAGCCAGCCTCACCACCAAGCCAAAGTCGCGATCCTGTAATTAATGTCAATGTCATCACATTACCAGGGTCTAAGATCAAACTTGCGACTAACGCATTTCCTGCGGAAATAGCGAGTTCGGGCGCATTGTTAAATGCATGATGAAATTGGGCATGGCTGTCTAGTGATTCATCAACATTGAGCTCAGTGTAGCTAAGCGCTTGATTGAGCAGTCGACCTAACTTTCTTTGTGATTCAATGGCCCAGATGTTGTCTGAAGATACTAATACTAAACGTTCGAGAAAATAAAGGGCAAGAATGCTGTGCTCTAGCGATTGGGGTGTCACGTTGCTATTTGCAAGTAGTGATGTGCTTAAGTGGCGAATAGCCGCAAGAGAAATTACAGGCAGGTAGATTGGCGACTCCATGTACGTAATACTCAACAAGTCGTCAAACGTTTGACCCTCTTTTTTTTGCTGTAACTGAATATACAAAGGCTTAATATCGTCGTACATAGCTTTGCTGACATTCAGCTTTTGATGGAACAAATCTGATGAATAGTAGTCAGGAAGTTTAAAGTCTGAGGACGATACGTTAGCAAATACTGATGTGCTGATGAACAACAGTATTAAGTATAAGTATTTCATAGTACAAATCCTTCTAAATTTTTTATGTAGTTGTCTATTAGTTCGATAATTTTTTGCTTTTCAATGAGTTTTGAACTGCAGCCAACGTAAATATGTTGTTGTGGACCTTCAAAATAGGTAGAGATGTACATCGTGTGAGGGCTGCTCAAGTCATGATCATTTTGTACTTCAGGGATGGCTTGTTTTAGCGCTATTTCTTGTTTGTTTAATGTCGTGGCAATGAACTCAGACTGCGCACCAGCGTTCATTTCTCCTTGATAATTGTAACTAAAGTCAGGTGTATTTATTGGTTTTAACTGGTCTAACAGTTCAGTGTCGTTATTAAGTGCAGTTAAGGCATGATAACTAGCTGCACTGTGTGGTGCTTGTTTCATAAATTGTGCGATAAAAGAAGCGGTTTGGCTTTGTGAATTAAGTCTGTCACTATCAATTGAAATCACGACTCGTGATACTAGATAACCAACAATAGTATTAGTATCAACCTCAATTTCTGTATTGAAGCGATTAAATTGAGATAACTCCAAACTGACATTGCACAAAGAGAATGTGTTTTTTAATGCGCAAGCAATTGCTGCTGTATGTATGTCTGATGCTTGTATATTTAGGTGACTTGCGCACAGTGACTTGATCTTCTTTGTAATATACAAAGGGATGGCAATCTTTTGGTTTTGTAGAAAGCATGGCAAATTGGCCTCAAGTGCTTTTTGTTCGCTAACCATTCTAGGGGCTTGAAGTAGCGCATTGTAGTTCCAAAATGCTAAGTCGGCTTGCCAGTTCTTTTGCCCCTCTACGGTTAAAGGCTGTTGGAAGTAGCCTGCATACGCTCTTACAAAATCAATATATTGGTCTTTGCTTAAGGTGACCGTATGCTCGCCATTGCTCAAAGCTTTAATAATGCTGGTAAAGTTTCTGGTAATGATACCCATACTAAAGCCATCAAACACCGTATGATGCAACGATAAGGTTAAAAATATTCGCTGTTTACGTTTGATATAAAATAGTCTTACTAAGCCAGAATTAAGCCGCATTGACATCACTTCACGTTCGATAAACTCGCTGATATCACTATTTTTTGTTAGATCGGATAAATTGAAGCAAATTTGTCTTTGTAATTGTGTTTTTAAATCGCCAATATATTCCTGATAGTTGCTTAATTTAAAGCCAGTTCTCAGTGCAGGGTGATGCGCGAGTAATAACATTACCGCTTGGCTTATCCAGTCAAAACTAAGCCGCTCATTTTCATCATTAAGAACAATAGTATGGTTTACGAGCCAAAGGTTGTTTTGTCCGCCAAAAGATAGAAACAACTGGCGGTTGGGTAGGCTAGGTAAATAAATTTCATCATGTTGCCAGCTAGGGTGTTGTTCAAGTGGCACAGTTAAATCGATTTCTTGATGTACGTCCTGCTGATCTCTTATCAGTAGCGCATGCATATGATCTAAAGTTGGGTTTGCTAATAGTGTTTTAATCACAATTGACTTACCTGTTAAATGGGCCACAGACGACAGTAAGTCAATAAATTGAATAGAATTACCACCTTGGTCAAAAAACGACTTGTGTGGTCCTATGTCATGCTTTTGAAGGTGTTTCTGCCAAAGTGCCACAATTTCTTGTGAATACGCTGTTAGTTGCTCTGATTGAATTGGCTGTTGCTTATTTGCTAAAGCGATTTGAGCAAGCTTATTGCGATCTGTTTTGTTATTTGGCGTTTTTGGTATGCTCTTAATTTCAACAATACTCTGAGGCCGCATATAGGCGGGTAGTTGGCTATTATTTTGTGTATGTAACTGTAAAACAAGCTGTTCTGAAAAAAAGTCTGACACAACAAACGCAACCAGCTGATTTGTGTCGCTTAAAATGACAACTGCGGATTTTACTGCGTCATGTTGCATTAAAACTGACTCAATTTCAGATATCTCAATTCTAAAGCCATTGAGTTTGATCTGCTGATCTATGCGTCCTAAACAGACTAACTGCCCCCATTTATCTATTTTAACGAGATCACCTGTTTTATAAGCGCGAACCACTTGAGCATTTGGCAGAGATAATTTAATAAATTTTTGCTGAGTTTCATCATCTAGGTTGAGATACCCAGCTGCTAAGCCTTTGCCCGCTATCAGTAGTTCTCCACAGGTACCTGAGGGCACGAGTTGATGCTGATTGTTGACGATATAAAACAGTGTATTCGCAATTGGAGTGCCAAGGTGGATGCTCCCTCCTTGGCTTAATTTTGTCATAGAAGACCAGACGGTTGTTTCCGTTGGTCCATACATATTCCAAAGGGATACAGGTTGCGAGAAAAAGTATTCAAGCAGTTCTTTATTAAGTGGTTCTCCACCGCTTAGTGCAAGAGTGTTGAGATTAAGTTTTACATCGAACTGATGTAGCATTGCCCAAGTAGTTGGGGTCGCCTGTACGAGATTTAATTGATGCTCGGTGATGATGTTTTGTAACTGCTGAGGGTCTTTAACTTGCTCTGAGGTTGCTATGAATACATAGCCATTACTAAGTAATGGGGCAAACAGCTCTAAGATATGAATATCAAATGAAATAGAAGTGAGTGCCAAGGCACGTGTTTGTATATCAAGTTCAAGCGTCTCTACCATAGATGCAACAAAATTGAGCAAAGATGCATGATTGACTAACACGCCTTTAGGTTTACCTGTTGAGCCAGATGTGTAAATGATGTAGGCAGTTTCAGCAGGGTTTAGATCAGCAAATGTGTGTGTAGCTACTGGGCGCAAAGTGTCTACAGTGTATACATTTTCATGCAACTGACACGCGTAGTTGTAATTTGTATGATCGCAAAGCACTAATGGGGATTGCGTATCTTCAAGCATGTAACGGAGTCTGGCCTGAGGATAGTTTGGGTCAAGGGGTAAGTAAGCGTGGCCGCAATTCCATATTGCTAGCATTGTAGCTAGCATGTCAGTGCCACGGTTACAGCATATTCCAATGATGCAGTTGTCAGGTAGCTCTAGCTCTTTAATAGCGCTGCTATATTGTTCAATTAACTTTGCTAATTGCTTATAATTTAAAAATTTATCTCTGTCTTCAATTGCTATGTTTTGAGGATAATTTGCGACTTTCCCTTTAAGTGCATCAGGCAGTGTCTTTAGATTAGTATAATCGCGAGCATGACCCTGCCAATCAGTCATTAATTTATCTGTCTGTGAATGGTTGAGTAAATTCAAAGATAGCATGGGTTCACTAGGTTGAGTGACAAGTACAGTAAGTAAGTGCTCAAATGATTGTGAAAGCTGCTCAATGGATGCTTTTTCAAAAAGCTCAGCCGCAAACTCCCATTCAAGTGACAAGGTATTAGTGTGAGCGTATATATCCAGTGTGATGTCGAACTTTGCCAACCTATGCTGATTATTGGAAGGGGTAATTTCTATCCCTTGTAGCTCTGGCACAATCGCTTTCATATTGTGCAACGCCAAAAATACATTAATCAAAGGGGGCTGGTTGGCATGTCGTGGAATATCTAAGCACTCTAACAACACCTCAAATGGCAATTGTGAATGTGCGAACGCATCTGCCACAACATTTTTGACTAGGGTTATGCAGTCGCTAAAGCTCTGTGTGTAGTCGACTTGATGTCTAAGCAATACCGTGTTTGCAACAAAGCCAATCAGCTCGCTTGTTTGTTCATGTTCTCTGTTTGCAATAGGGGTGCCAATCAAAGTGTCGGTTTCATTGCTATGAAATGCTAATAAAATGCTAAAGGCACTATAAATGATGGTAAAGGGAGTCGTGCCGAGTTGCTTCGCTAGGTATTCAACTTTGTCATAAAGCCCATTTTCAATATGACTGATGTGTAACTCAGCTGATACAGCCGTATGATCCGCTCTAGGGTTGTCTATCTCAAATGTTACGTTAGGCTTGCAGTTTTGGAGCGTGTTCTGCCACCATTGACAAAGCAAGTCAAGGTTTTGCTCATTGAGCATTGCCCTTTGCCAGCGCGCAAAATCTATATATCGCAATTTGTTTGGCTGAAAAGGGGAGATTGGTTGCTTCAGTTGCTGTGAATAATGTAGAGCAACTTGTTGACAGAATAGGGCAATTGACCAGCCATCGGCAGCAATATGATGGATAACAAGAGTGAGCTCAAAGTGCTCAGGAGCATAGATTTGAAGTAGTAACCTAAGAGGCGGTTCACTACTCAAATTAAACGGATCTTCTATAAATTGCACGATTATATTGTCAGTCTCGCCATAATGCTTTGTCTGGCATGTGGTGTGATCTATTATACTCAGTGGTAATTCAACGCTTGGCAACACATGCTGGTATAAGGTATTACCGTGTTTATTGTAGATTGTTTTTAATATTTCATGCTGCTGTATAACGTGAGTGATTGCCTTTTTAAAGAGGGTCAATTGAAGCGGGCCCTTCATCACAAAGCTACGAGCAAGGTGATATTCTATGGCGCCACTTCTAAGTGTATCTATTAACCACATTCTTTGCTGTTGAAATGATACTTCGCCATGTATTGCTGAAGAGGCATCAATAGGTCTAGATAACGCCTTTTCTAGTTGATTAAGTTTATGGCGCTTTAAGTACGATATTATTTCAACTTTGTGTTGCTTAAGTTCTGCCACCAGCTCAGCACTAGGCTGAGCTTTGGCATGTAAATCTAGCTGGGTATTATCTTTTAATGAAAAAGAGATACCTTGCTGCTGACATTTTGCAATTAAAACTTCAATGCTCATAGTGCCACCGTTACCACTTGTTCATCAGATACTTGATCTATTGATTGTGAGACTTCGTTATATAACTCGCTGATATACTGAGCAAGTTTACTCACGGAATCATGTTTCATTACAATGGAGGCTGGTAGTGGGCTATCACTCAAGGCTTGTAACCGCTGCTTTAAATCTATGGCCATTAAAGAGTTCAGGCCATAGTCAAACACACTGGTGTTAACTTCAATGTGCTCAGGGTCGGTTAGGCCAAGCACGCCAGCTAGTTCAGTTTTAACTGCAGTTACTAACATGCCGGTTCTTTGTGATGAAGAAGCGTTAATAAGCTGTGCCTTTATAGGGTTTTCAGTGCGTTGCGTCAGCTCTGGAAGTAAGTGATTATAAACGCTGCGAGCGCTTGGTTGGCTACCAACTAACTTGGTATTTTGCCAATCAACTTTAAAAATACCTACTTGAGCCGTGGCACTTGATAAAACATGCTCAAGTTCAGTGATTCCCTCTAAAGATGACAGTGCATACATACCAGAGCGCTCCATTTGCAATCGCTCGTGCTCAGCTAGTTGTGCAGCCATCCCTGCTTCTAACCATGGTCCCCAGTTGAGGCTTGTAGCATTAAGCCCTTGTTGCTTACGGGCTACACATAAGCCATCCATAAATGCATTGGCGGTTGCATAGTTTGCTTGTCCTGCCCAGCCAACCATCGCGGCAATAGAGGAGAAACAAACAAAGTAATCAAGTTCACTATTAAGCGTTGCTTGGTGAAGATACCATGCGCCATTGGCTTTTGGTGCCAGCACTGTACTCATGTGCTCAGGGCTTTGCTGGCTAAAGGTAGCATCTTTGAGCACCCCCGCGGCATGAAATATGCCTTTTAACTGATATGAGGAATGTTGAATATCTGAAACCAGTTGAGTGACATCATCATGTTGGCTAATATCTGCTTGAATATATTCAATTATACAGTTGTGCTGGCTGGCGTTATTTATCATATTTTCAAGTTGTTCATTTAGCCTACTTCTGCCAGTAACAAACACTTGCCCAGCACCTTGTTTTACCAGCCATTGAACTACTTCCAGTCCAATACCACCTTGTCCACCAGTTACTAGGTAACTGGCATTTTCAAATGGGGTAGGAGTGTTGTGGCGCTGATATAAATCGCTTGGTGCTTGTGCCATTGAAATGGTAACAACATCGCTTAAACCTTGTGGTGGTATGTCAGGCATTGTGAGGGGGGGTGTATCCTTTTGCCCGTCAAACTTTGTTAGGGTATCGACTATATTACTGAGCTTGTTTGTTAGTTCGCCGTGATTCAAATGAGTAGCAAGCGTTAAAGTCGGCTTGATAAGCGAGCAACTATCGGGTAAATGGGCTGAACTTATAGAGGGTTTTAAGCTGACCACATGTGCGCCGTATTGCAGCTTGCGCGCCAACGATGGCGGTGGGTTTGTATCACTGCACCAGATAAGTGTTTCAATCAAGCCATCAAACTGTTGCAGCTTTTCTTCTTCAATAATATGAACAGAATGTCCTGATGATTTTAATAGCTCAATCACAGCAAGGTCAGTCTGATGCGAAGGGGCATAAAATACAATGGCAGAGCGAGGACTTAGGGCTTCAATACCAAGGTATAGTGCCAATGTTTTATGCAGCTCAGCGATGTTGTTTGTTAGCCAATCAAGTTTGGCATTGGCAAGTAAAACAAATGGTATATCGGTATTTATATGGCTGGTTATTCCTTCAAATGCAATATGCAGTAGTGGATTATTATAATTATCAGTTAATAAATAAAGTGCAGGTGTTAGTTGACCTGTAAGTGCTTGCGACGATGTTGTTATTACATGTACCTGTGCATAGTCACTCTGCCGAGACAGCGGTTGTTTTATTGCTAGCCATTGCTCATCAATAAACTGCCATTGATAGTGGTTAGGCTCTGAAGGTAATACAGGGTAGAGCGAATCACTTAGGCATTCAAAGGTGCTAAATGCCTTCAATTGGTGCGAATACGCAGAACCTCGGTGTATGGCTATTTCTGCATCTTGTAACTGTGATTGCGTTAGCAGATGTTGTAATACTTGCAGGGAGCTTTGATTATCATCTAAGTCCAATAATACCGTGTTAAATTGCTGGTTTTCAGAGGCAAATACGCGGCCCAACCCCCATAATGCGGTTTGCGTAGGCATCACGGTATATTGCGATGGTGTGTAGGCTCCTTGGGTAACAAGTACAATTTCAAGCGTTTTTTGCCATTGCTGAGCTTGCAGAGTTTGTAATATTTGTAATGGCTGTATAAAAGCCTGTTGTTGGTCGAACACTGTAGTTGAGTTATGCAGTTTTATATCATTGAACGAACGTAAATCGACAATAATCCTATGAATATCATATGTATATTTTTCAAGTTCATTCGCTAAGCTAGCTAAGGATAGCGGTATGGATGCAACGATACTGGGTAAGCTACTTAGCTGCTGAGTATGCTCTAAGCTAAGTAGTAAAGTAGCCGGGCTGCTTTGAGCTTCAGGTAATGTTTCAGCAACGTTAAAGCTAGCCCATGAATAGCGATATTTTAATTCTATATTTGGATCATGGCGCTCAATTGTATTACTGCGTAGCTCAATACCTTGGACCTGTACACAAAGGCGACCATCGATATCAAATATATCAATGTCACCTTTACTAGAGAGTGGATTAATATATTCCACCGTTAATTTAGCAAAACAATGTGGTGCAGGTGTTTTATGCACTCGAACCGCTTCAATTTTAACTGGTAGATACGAATGATCGACAAGCTGGAAGAAACTTTGAAAAGCGCCATCTAATAGCGTTGGATCTAATATGTAGCTGGTGTTTTCTAGCCCACTTAACTCAACCAACACGGTTTGCTCATCTTTGAAGCACTGAATCACGCTTTGGAATTGGTCTTGATAGTTCATGCCAAGCTGATGACACTGATTATAGAACGCTTCCTTATCAAGCTGTGTTGGAAATGCAAGTTTTGCTTGTTGCAAAGGTAGATCAGCAAGTGCAAGATTTGGTTTTTCATTTAATTGACATTGTGCTTGTAAATGCCACTCATCATTTTCAAAGACATGGATAGTCAGTTGCTGAGTTTGATTATTCACGCGTGTTTCTAAAATGTTAGCAGTTTGCTCGAGAAAGAGCGGTCTTAGAAACTCAATATCTTTTAGTTCTATGGTGTTATCTGGCCATTGTATACGTGCAAGTTGCAATACAGACTCAATGTAACCTGCCCCTGGGTAGATGATATCTTCACCTACTTGGTGACCGGTTAAAAATGTTTGCTCAGCTAAGTCAAATTTACTTTGCCAAACAGGTTGTTGACTGATCAGTTGTTGCCCAAGCAGCGGGAAAACTGCGTCAAAATAGGCATCTTTTTTTGTTTGTTTTCAATGCGAGTCAATTGTACGTCTGGGTTTTCTATCCAATAAGACTCATGTTGCCATGGGTAGTTAGGTAATGTAATTTCATGATTAGGTGTGCAGTCATTTATATCTAGCGCCGTGCTGATGTCCATTAGCCCCGCAGTTGCGAGCGATGCAATACAGGCGGCCAATTGGGTGCGATCGTCTTGAGAGCGAGATAGTGTATGGGTTGTGAAAATCTTTGGATCCGTTGAAATTTGCTTGATCGAATGTGAAAGAACAGTGTGTGGGCTTACTTCAATAAAGCACTCAATTCCATCTGTAAGTATTTGCTGTATAGCTTGATAAAAATATACAGGGTCGCGTACATTATCAGCCCAATATTCGCCAGTCCAGTTTTGCCATTGTGCAGCTTTTCCTGTTACGGTCGAATACATAGGCACAATAGGGGAGTGTGGTTTAATGTCTGCTAATGCTTTGATTAATGGCTGCTTTAGCTTTTCCATCGCGGGGCTATGGTAGGGAACGTCAACATTTAAAAATTTAGCGAACAGGCCTTCTACGTCTAATTGCTGAGCTATGTGTTCAAGGCTTTGACTATCACCTGATAGAGTCAGTGCGGTTTCACTATTAATTGCTGCTATCGATACTAATCCTTGATATTGCATGCACAGTGCTTTGGTTTTAGTTTCATCTATACCAACAGCTAGCATTTTACCTTCACCGCTGGTGGTTTGTTGGAGTTGACTTCGGTAATACACAATTTTTACTGCATCTGCAAAGCTGTAAACTCCAGCACAATAGCTTGCGGCTACTTCGCCAGCACTGTGGCCTACAATAGCGTTGACCTGTACACCTTGTGCAATAAGAGCTTCGTACAAGGCGACTTGTATGGCAAAAATAGCCGGCTGTGCATATTGAGTATCGTGGATTTGTTCTGACTCTTGCGCAAGTACCTCTAGCAAAGACCAAGACACATACTTTTTAAGCTCATGATCTATATTATCAATTTGCTCCCGAATAACTTTATTACTCTCATATAGCTTTATGCCCATTTTCGGCCAAGTAGTTCCCATTCCTGAAAAAACAAAGGCAATTGGAGTTGTTTTATTATGCTGAGCTTGGGTATATCTGGTGGCTTTATTCGCTAACTCAATAATATAGTCTTCAAGTTGTTGGGTTAAATCTGACTGAGTTATCGCAGTAAAAACGATGCGGTGCCTGTGTGCGGTGCGCAGCATCGCTGAGTTAATGCAAAAGTCTCTCAGTTGTGGCTCATTCAGTTGCCTGGCTTTATTTAGATGTAGGCGAGCGGAATCTTTAAGTGCGTTTTCAGATTTGGCACTGATGAATAGCTGTAATAAATCTTTTTTAGGGTTGGGCGAAACACTGGTTTTAGGCGCTTGTTCTACCACAACGTTGGCATTAGTACCGCCAAAGCCGAATGAATTGACAATCGCTCTTCGGGGTTCATCTAGTTTGTCTGGCCATGGCGTATTTTCTGTGACTATTTTGATATTTAGATCAGACTCATCAATAGCAGGGTTAAGCGTATGGCAATGAATATTTTTTGGGATAATGCCACTGTTCATTGCATTGATTGTTTTAATTAAACCTGCGAGTCCTGCGGTTGGTTCTGTATGGCCGATATTGCTTTTTACGGAGCCAATTAAGCATGGGTTGTCTTTTGTGCGTTCAAGGCCTTTACCCAAGGCATTGCCCAGCGCGTTTACCTCAATAGGGTCACCTACTGCGGTACCCGTTCCGTGAGCTTCTGCATAGTCGATGTCAGACCCAGTTAATCCTGCAATGGCAAGCGTTTTTTTGAGCAATTGTTGTTGAGCCTGACCATTAGGTACGGTGATCCCACTGGTATGGCCATCTTGGTTTGTACCACTGGCTTTAATCACTGCTAAGATCGGGTCATTATCCGCGATTGCTTGGGATAGTGTCTTCAACACTGCAACCGCAACGCCTTCACTTCTTACATAGCCATTCGCGCTGCTATCAAAACTTTTGCATAACCCATCAGGTGACAGCATAGATGCTTTACAGATCGACATCGTCATTTCAGGACGTAGCAGTAAGTTAACGCCTCCAGCTAGCGCAATTTGACTATCACCGTTTTGAATGGCTTTACATGCAAGGTCTAGTGCCACTAAAGAAGAAGAACAAGCCGTATCTAGAGTTAGGCTAGGGCCATTAAAATCGAAACAATATGAGAGTCTATTTGCGGTTAAGGTCATTGAAGAACCAGTTGCAGAGTGGCTGCTGATCTGAGCATGCGCGTTTGAATCAGTTTGTAGTTGCTCAAAGTCATGCATGAATTGGCCTATGAAAACCCCGGTATCACTTCCTTTGATTTGATTAAGGTCAAGCCCTGCGTTTTCTATTGCTTCATAACTGACTTCTAGTAACCAGCGGTGTTGGGGGTCAATATATGGCGCTTCTTTAGGTGAGATTCCAAAAAAAGCTGCATCAAACTGACTCAAGCCAGACAGGAAACCACCATGTTTAACATACATTTTGCCTTGTGTAGTTTTATCATTGTCAAAATAGGCATCAATATTCCAACGGTCTTCTGGAATTTTTGAAATACCATTGCCTCCATTGAGTAAGAATTCGTGAAATGTTGCTGGATTGTGGTTATCACCAGGAAGTCTGCAAGCAACACCTATGACAGCGATGTCATTTTTATTTGAAAGTGTACTCATGTTAGAATTTTTTTTGTTCATTTTCTTTTTCCAAAAATTTGTTCGGTCTGGTTATTGCGCTTGAAGTACGTTGTTAGAGTGGTGTAATAGAGACTCAGAGCCAAATATTGTAGGCTGAGTACGTGCAGCTAGAATATCTTTCCAACAAAGGCCTTGTTTGAGAAGTAACGTGGCGACGGTGCAATGTTTGTTATGAATATATTCAATATTCTTTTCAGCGCTGCGCTTAATGGCGCGTTGATCTTTGCTATGAGGGTAGTGAATTGCTTGTGCAGAAGTGTTAATTGCAAACTTTTTTCTTAAATTTTGCAATCTAAGCGCAAGCTCTACGTCCTCTCCCCCCCAACTAGTGAAAGATTCATCAAAACCTCCGATGGTAAACAAGGCATCTGTTTTACATGAAGCGTGGCAGGTCCAAAAAATCAGCCAAGGTTCATAAACCTGTTTAAGGCAGTAGTGCTTTTTTGCCAAGAATGCGTCACGGCAATCTTTATATTGTGTTAAAAATTGGCTATCAGAGAAAATGTTTGGCTCGATGAGCTTTTGTTGGCATTGAGTCACATCAGAGATTTTATGTTCCTCAAAGCCATAACATAGGCCAATTTGCACATCGACTTCACAAGTTTCAAAGTTGGTAAGGTGACTTTGCAAACAGCTTGGCGCAGCTAGCACCCCTGAGTCTATAAACAGGATATGATCAAAAGAGGCACAAGCAATACCCAGGTTTCTGGCTCGGGCTACTCTGAAACCTAAGTCTTCTTGGAACAAATATTTTACGTTTAAACGGTTTGCGAATGATTGAACAATCGTGGAGGTATTGTCACTAGAACCATCATCCACAACGATGACCTCAAATCGTTCACTGTTGATCGTTTGTCTCACTAAGCTGTTTAGGGTGAGATTAAGCAGAAGACTACGATTGTATGTTGGAATAACAACGCTAATCCCTGACCGCCATTTTTTCATACTACTTTCCTTTATTTGGCTGAGAGTTATTTACCGCCCCTAAAATGGACACGTAATGTATAAAATGTAAACAAAGTAAAAGCAATACACTATTTGTATTATTCATGATGTAGCATGGTAAAAAATCAGGGTTTATTTCTAGGTTTTTGATTTTATTAAATTTTATTGGTTATTTTATTTTTGTGCGGTTGAATTTTATTCAATAAAATAATGAGTAAATAAGAATTGGCTACTTTAAATTATTCTGTTCACATGTATAAAAGACAACCAGTAGGCCGTTAGATTGAATATAATTTTGTTTGTACTGAGATCAGGATGTGACACAAAAGTTGTGATCTCACATTAACTGATATGCTCAAAATAATATGGAACGTATTTTTTAGAAAAATAAAGGCGCAGTTATTGAGCCAAATAATATTACTAAAAAGCATTTTAGGAATTTAAAGTCTAATTTTATACCTAAAAAATAGTTTACTTTTTATTCTGGTGTGTTAAAAAGTAACGAGTATTTATTAGTTTTTATGTTAAAAAGTAACAAAAAGGCATGGTTAAACTTAGTTCACAATGATGAAGTGCTACCCCTTTGGGTTTAAGTGCTCGTGTGCCTACCAATACCTAACTGGGTCGAATATAAGCAAATGGGGAATAAAAATGTCAAAAAAAATCACCAATATCGTCGGCAGTAATAAATCGAAGCGGACAAGGCTAAGCCTTGCTGTATCTTCAGCAATTTTAGGGCTGTGCCCTTTGTTGCTTGCAGCTCAAGATATGGCTCAAAATGACAGCGATGTCAATGTGAGCAAAAAAACAGTCGATGTTGAGGTTATTGAAGTAACGGGTATTCGTGGCAGTATTAATAGCGCACAAAATATTAAACGTTACGCAGATACTGTAAAAGATGTGATCACCGCATCTGATATCGGCGCGCTGCCTGATAAGTCAGTTACAGAAGCGCTACAACGTATACCGGGTGTTACTATAGAGCGTTTTGCTTCATCGAGCGATCCGAAGCATTATGCTGATGAAGGAACTGGTGTACTTGTGCGAGGTTTAGACCGTGTACGCTCTGAAGTAAATGGTCGAGATGCATTTAGCGCTAATCCATCTGGAGGCTTAAGTTATGAAGATTTTCCTGCAGAGCTTTTAGGAGCTGTAGAGGTGGTTAAAAACCAAACGGCGGATCTTATCTCTGGTGGTATTTCTGGTACGGTGAATTTAATTACTCGTAAACCTTTTGACTCGGATGAACGCTTAATCTCATTTAATGCAAAGGCTAATTACGGCGATTTTAGAGAAGAAGTCACGCCGTCTTTTTCAGCCTTATTTTCAGATAACTGGCAAACTAGAGCAGGTAAGTTTGGGTTTTTAATTGCTGCTTCAAAATCAGATTATGAGACGCGTGGTGATGGTGTTGGTTTAGGCAACTTCCATTCACGAGGTGACTCCTTTGTTCCGACCTTGGATCAATGGGGTGGCATTACAGGGGTAGATCTGTCATCACCTGTAGATGGCCCCGCTTTACCAGGGCAACCAGCGGGCAGTGTATGGCATGTGCCTGTTGCGATTCATATGAGTACCGCGACGAACGACCGTAAGCGAACGGGTCTTACATCGTCTGTGCAGTGGTCAAATACAGATGAAACGATTGTTGCAACACTTGAGCATATTCATTCAAAAGCATCACTTGAATGGAACGAGCGACAAATAGGTCAAGCAGCTCAGGGTTTTAAAAGCTTTATGGGGTCTTCGCAAAATTGGCAGGATGATGCGCAAAATGGCTATCCGCTTACAACTGAGGGTGGCTTTGTCACATCAGGTATTGCACTAGGTGTTTCTCCAGAGACACCATTTTTCTATCGTAGCCGATGGAATCATAACGAAAATACTGTCGATGATACGTCATTTAAACTGACGTGGAAGCCAGTAGATAGACTAACCATTGATTTTGATTATCAACATGTAGACGCTGAAAAACAGATTGAAAACTACAGTATGTCAGGTCAAACCCGAGGTAACCATGTTCATGTTGTGTCGCCCTACTTTTTAGATATGCGAGGCTCACGCCCTACGGTTAAATTTTTGAGTGATAATATCTTAACTGCTGGATGGTCGCCAAATGAAGATTGGAATGGGCCTGTTCCTAATGTATTTCTAGGCAGTGGTATGGAGCAAGTTGAGCACAACACTGCTAAGTCTGACAGTTTCAAACTGGATTTTAAATATGAATTAGATGGTCACTTTACGAGTATTAGCGCAGGGCTATATGCTTCAGATAAAGATTTAAAGGTTCGTGATACTGACTATGAAGGGTGGTCTGCAATAGGTACTCCTTGGGTACAAGAGGACAGAAACGCAGCTGCAGCTATAAATAAGCCAGAACTTTTTGAACGTGTTGATTTTTCAGACTACTTTCATGGGGAAGTATTACAGGGTAATGTGAATAACTTTCTTTTTCC
>NZ_ARPN01000120.1:0-6034 GCF_054966645.1 Pseudoalteromonas sp. SANK 73390 | reverse complement strand
GTTTTAGTTCATTCAGCTCAGTTTCAGGAAAAACATTAAGCTTTTTAAGTGATAAGTTTGGGCTAGTAAGTGCCTGATCGATGAGATGATCAAAGCGACGCATCAATATTTCTATCTCACGCTGATTAAAAAAAGCAAAGTTATACTCAAATTGCAATTCAACATCTTGCTCATCACCATATTCCCATAACGTGATAACTAGAGGAGTTGATTCATATCCGTTACTTTTAAAGAATATTTTGGCATTTTGACCACCTACTGAAAACTTACTATCCAACTTTAAATAGCTATAATTAACGTCAAACAATCTATCATGATTACTTTTGAGCTGACTTTCACGCACCATATCTCCCAGTGGAAACTTCTGATGGCGAAAGCTTTTTTTCTTAGTTATACCAATTCGTTGCGCTAGTTCAAATACACTTTCTTGTTCATTTATATCAACAACTAAAGGGCTTACATTAGTAAATACGTTAAGCAATGACTTCTGAATAGGGCCTTTTCTGCTATGTGCCGGTAAGCCGAATGTCACCGTTTCCCTACCTGAAATTTTCCAAAAATAGGCGTATAAAAGTGCTAAAATCAACCCCGATGCATCAACCCCAAAAGAATTCGAAATTTCATTTACTTGGCGATATTTATTGCGAGTTATGTGCAACACAGCCTTCTCGCTTGGTACACCTTTATTGTGTGGATTCTCTATATGATGCTGACAAGGAAGCACAGGTTCGTTATGTTTCGAAAGTGTATTGAGCCAAAAGTCTTTGTCTTTTTGATAGCGACTACTTTGCAAGTACGCTTGATCAGCTAATATGGCATCTTCCCACGCATCATGCGTGGCAACATCACTTTCTATATCATCATGATAATATTCTCCAAGCTTACCAATCATATTGATAATCCCAGTTCCATCGGTGATGATGTGGTGCATACATATCGTAAACCAATACTTATGCTCAGATATCTTATAGAGTTGATGTCTATAAAGCTCTCGTCCATAGAGCTCAAAGGGCATTGATAACACGTTAGATAAGTGGCTTAATGCCGTGCTTTCTGCTTCCTCTTCATTTGAAAAGTCAATTAGCTCTAAATAACGGGTCCTTTCTTGGGCGGGGCAAAACTTTTGGAACACACCATCGCTATTAGTCATAATGCGCGTTCCAAAAACGTCTTCGCTAGCTGTCAATCTCGCATAGGCTGTCTGTAATGTTTGTACATTAATTGCACCAAGTTCCACATAGCCGCCAATGTTGTACTTTGGGCTATTGAAATAGTGCAGTTGATCGAAATATAAATCTTGTTGAGCTAATGATAATAAACGCATACCTTAAACCTTTTTCTTGTTATTTTTATAAAGCCAAGGCAGTTAGCAATTCATTAAATTGGCCTGTTTATTGATCTAAAACAGGCACCACTATTAATACCAACATGTTTGGCATCAATTTTTAGGCACGCAGCAGCCGACAAGCGTTCCTCATAGCGTGAACACTTTTGATAGTAAGGCGATACGTTAATTAAATAATTAAGCTAATAAAAACAAGGCTTTATTTATTTTTGCTAGTACATCCCGGGGGGTAGGTTTTCCCAGTCTGATACTTTGAAGGTGTAGTAGTTTTGAGCTTTTTTAAACACTACTTCACTTCGAATATTGCTATCTAGCAAGGCGATACTTTTCTTGGGTAGCATACCCTTAGCTATCACCTCAATAGACCTTCCTATGAGATTCGATACAGTGACATCAAATTCCCGAATGAAAGGCCTTCGCTTAACATCGTTACAACCCTCGACATAGCGTAAAAGTTGAGAAGGTGGGCACTTACCTGTGGCAATAATATTACTGACAATTTTCACTTTCTTTTGCCAAAGCCGCGCTTCAACCAAGAACCAGTAACGGGTATAAAATGCTTTTATTTCAGATGAGATATAAAGTCGAAAGCTCTGTGGCTCACCTTCGTATATCCACCAAAAGTTACGTGCATGCTGAGCACTTAAAATGATGTGTAAATTGTCCGGGTAAAAGTGATGACCTAAATGAATTGGTGATGCGCTTGAACGTGTACGACTTGACGGCTTTGAAGCATCATGAAAGCCATGCATGGTCAAATTATTGATATAGTCCTTCGCACCACTAAACAACACCCAACACACAACAGCAACCCCTAAAGGAGGAAATAAAGCGCTAAACACAGCAAAAGCCAACACACCTTTCAAATACCCTGATATATAAGCCTTTTGAAGCACCTTTTTGCCTCCACAAAATTTACCTTCGGAGTTAAAGTAACGCAGCATCTCGATAGGTAGCAGACGGGTAAACAGGCTATACCACACAACTCCCTTCATAAAACTCATAAAACTGGTACGGTCATAGCGCAGTGTTGAAAGCTGATCTGCCACACCATTACATTCCCTATGATGGTTAAACCTGTGAGACAAGCGATAACAGCCTGGCATCCAAAAACTCAAAGGCCAAATTATGTGCGCTTGTAACTGCTCCAACAGATAGTAGTACTTATCACTGCTCGTTTTAATTGCACGCTTATTAATAATTCGACCTTTAGGGCTGTGCGCACGCATATGTTCAATAGGTTTATTGATTAAAAATACCAAAAAACACAATGCGGTGAACATTAATGACCAATACAAAAGGTCGCTCACCCATTGACTGAAAAAAGCAAAAATCAATACATAAACCAAGCATGCAGATACAACTAGGTTGTTGAAAAGTAAGAATTTACTCCATTCTGAATTGAGCACATGCTTTGATATCTTATGAGCATGATCCGAAAAAAAGTCGTTAAACGATGGACCACCTGATTTATGTTTAGCAGGAGGACTAATTCCCCCATATAAAGATTGAGCTTCAACTAATAACTTTATTAAAGCCATCGAGAAAATAGATTGTATAGCAATAAATATCGCCGCATATTTACTAGAAAAAATTGGCGCGAAATAAAATAAAGCTAAATTTACAGGCAATATAAGTAAATTCATTAAAATAATAAATTTACCTTTATTTCGGTCTATTTTTCCAAATGACAGTAATACTGGCAAACTCATCAAATTCAAAATGCCGGTCAAAATTGGACCTATTATAAAGTGACCAAATGAAGAGAATAAGAATACTGGCCATGCCCACAGTAAATCAAAATCTGTAATGCGACTGGTGGCAATATTCCGCCCAAACCTAGACTTAACTTTTAATGTTTTCACTTTCTTCCCTCAATACTAATATGGTTCAGATGCACACGCTATAATGAAAAAAACTTAACTTTTACCGCCATTTCAGGGAGCAGGCGTTCGTCGGCTTCTAATGAGCGAACCCTCACCTTGACGGTCGCTTTATTTCTATTTGCAGTAGGTACAATGGCAATAACTTCGGACTTTATTGGGCTATCAGGAAAAGCGTCGACCAAGACTTCAGCAGGACTACCGGGCTCAAGTCTTGAAATATAGTGCTCGTTAACATCCACTTCTATTTCAAGAGAGCTCATATCTACGATGGTATAAATACCCGTTCTAGTGAACCCACCACCGGCAGATGAAGGTGATACAATTTCACCTTCTTGGGCGTTTTTACTCACGATAGTGCCATCAAATGGTGCTTTGATTGTTAGATCACTCACCTGCCTTTGCCACAAATTGATCTCAAGCTCTTTTTCCATTAGCAGCTTTTCTTGAGTAATAACTGACGCAAATGCAGCGTCCATACTTGCTTTTTTGATGATCAGTTCTTCATTTGAAATATAGCTAGATTTACTAAGAGATAAATTTTTCTCATATTTATCTCTAGCTTCATTTGCTTTGATTTTTAACTCATTTAACCTTGCTTTTGCTGTGTGTAATGCAGCCTTCGCTAGGTCTAATTGAATTGTTTCTGTTGAACTATCAAGCTGAGCCAGTACTTGACCCTGATTGACCTTCACGCCCTCTTCAACATATAAACTTTTTACAACCCCTAAGACTTTAGAAGACACGGTTGCCATTGTTCTTGCTACGATATAACCGGATGAAGTTAATATCGTTTCATTGTTGGCTTTATTCTGATTAGGCTGAAAATTAGAGCTATTTAGTTTTTTTGTTTTAAGCTCACTTTCTTTATTTATTTTCTCTATAGAGTCATGGACCTGTTCAGATCCAGTTCCACTAACCTGCCAAAGAGTAAAACTAGAAAACAACACCGTTAATACAAAAATAATCAATGACCAAAAGTTGAGTCTAAAAATAAAGGAAGGATCACCCTTTTCTTCATCATTTAAAGAAACACCATCTGAGCCACTTATTATTGATAAATACTCATCTTTTTTATTCACAAAATACACTCCTGATGACTTATAAAAAATCAAATAAAATTCATAAAATACAAAACAAATCACTAATAAAAATCAAAAACCAGACAAAAAGGTTCCCTACCACTAAAAGCAGCATAAAAATCTCAATAAAAATAAATGGAAGGGTTAACTAGAGTAAATAAAATTGAATAGATTTAAGAAAAGCATACTTAAAAAGCTATTTAAAAACTTATTACCCTTCCATTATGGAGGTTTATCTTCTTTCATTTACAGCAAATAATTTCATCCTTTCATAAAAAAATATAAACCTAACTTATTAGGAATTTAAATCTCTATACCCTCTTCTTCCAACCTATTTTCATCAATGAGAATTGAATCATCGAGCTTTTGTCTTAACAATGAATACTCACCCTCTTTAATGCATGCATCGAGCAATCTATCTAACTTTTCAACATAGCTATCTAACAGGCTATTAAAAAATAAATCGTCCTTACCAAAGTTTATTACTTCCATCTCTAAGGCCGCATCAAATATTCTGCATGTCACATATACACCTGAAGTCAACTCTATCGGATTAATATATTCAACATCATGCTCAACAATTCTAAAATAAATATCATGAACTAGTGAATCTCCCGAGGTTATAGCACCAGTTTTTTCCAAGCATAAATAACTTTGACTATTACTTATTCCTTTCCAATGTTTTTCTTTCACCATCTTCATAATGCGAACTTCATCATCATTATGTTTTAATGAAAACTTCAAAGGAAATGTATATGTAAAGTTACCAACCACATCTGCCAAATAATCACTTTGATGATCAATGTTTTTTAAATTCCCTTCAAAGTTAATGACGACATTTTTAGAGCCATATACTTCATGCCAAACTGATAACAAAGCACCAATCAAAACATCTCTATTATGCGATTTATAAACTCGATTGCAGTGAGTTAATTTTTCTCCAACTTTTTGTATTAATATTTTTTCTGAACAGGTATGCGTACTGGTCGATGCCAAATGAGCACGATATTCATACTGGCTTTGCCAGAAGTCCGCTTGTCTCGGTAGAATTTTGGCACTCAGCCTTGCATTGTATTGTTCAATAAATTGCTGCCAACTTGACTTCAAATAGCCAAAGTTTGTCGGCTGATGGACTAATAGATTTGTTTCTATATCCAATATCAATTTATGTAGTGATTGCTCATCTATAACGGCTGGATGTGCGACAAATATAATGTCTGTAGAAGCGTGGTTAGTGCTCGTTATGGCGGCTCGAAATAACCCCCCTTCAGTAGTATCGAGTACACCAGCCTCAATTAAGTTGCGATTTGACAACACGGCTTGCATTTGTGATTCATTGAGCAACATTGACTCTTTGCCAAGCTCATTTAGTGGCACAAAATGACTGCACCATGAACCTTTTACTCGCGTAAACCTCAACCTCAAAGCATCATGCCTGTTATAGACACGTTCAAGCTGCCTAATCAAATCCTCATCAGATACCACCTTAGGTATACTAATATGTTTAACGATATACGCACCGGGTTGTTTTAATAACTGCTTTTGATAAAAGGTTAAATCACAGTCACCAGTGCTGTGCTGCTCAATATAAGTACTCAGCATAGCGATGGTCTGATATTTAAATAATTGGCCGGTACTAAGTGGCACACCAATTTTAGTTGATTTACTGGCTAGCTGAATCGCCAGTATCGAATCACCACCTAAGGCAAAGAAATTGTCATGAA
>NZ_ARPN01000119.1:0-1454 GCF_054966645.1 Pseudoalteromonas sp. SANK 73390 | reverse complement strand
GGGGGTAAAAGCTGGGAATGTGGTGGCCTTGTGCCAAGCAAGAGGCAAAGAGTTGATAGTTAATCAGCTGGCTATTTGGAAAGTGGGTGCGGTATACCTAGCGTTATCGCCGACACAGCCAGAGGCTCGCCTAGCCCAGCTACTGCAAAGCAGTGATGCGCATTTTGTTATTCATGAAGGCGTTGCGTCATCGTTATTCAGTGATATGAGTTCAGTGACACAACACGAGCTGAATAAGGGTATGACAACTCAACCTACGACACCTTTGCAGATACAAGTAGCAAGTACTGATGCGGCAGTATTGATTTATACCTCAGGGTCAACAGGAGTACCTAAAGGGGTTATGTTAGCGCATCACAACATCGTTAATCGCCTAGAGTGGATGCTTAATCGTTATCCGTATGCAGCAGATGAAGTCTGTATTCAAAAAACGTCGGTACACTTTGTGGATCATATTGCAGAGACATTCCAACCGCTATGTGCGGGGATAAAACTGATGGTGTTATCAGAGCAGGATGCTTATGAGCCAGAGGTATTAAGTCAGGTGATGCAAAAAGCACAGGTTACGCGTCTGACTTTAGTGCCGTCATTATTACAGAATTTGTTAAAGGCGGGAGTTAACTTAAGTTCATTGCGCTTGCTGGTGTGCAGTGGAGAAATGTTGGGATGGAACTTAGTCTCGGCGTTTAAAGCTCAGTGGCCGAATTGTGAGTTGTTAAATCTGTATGGCTCATCTGAGGTTGGGGCAGATGTCACTTATAAAAGCCTCAATAATTGGGTAGGAAGTGAGCGTCATAAAGTACCGATTGGCAGTCCCCTATGGAACAGTCAGGTGTATGTGTTAGATGAACAGCAAAGGCTGTTGCCGCCAGGTGCGGTGGGTGAATTGTACATAGGCGGAGATGGTTTGGCGTTGGGTTATCATAATAACCCCACAGCTAGTGCACAGGCATTTATCGATAATCCGTATGGTTCGGGCATGATGTATCGTAGTGGAGATAGAGTGCGGTGGAATAGTTCGGGTGAATTGGAGTATTTAGGACGTTTAGACAATCAAGAGAAACTCAATGGTGTCCGAGTTGAGCGAGGGGAAGTTGAGTCGGTTTTAATGAAGTTGTCACAAGTGCATGCGGCAGCGGTTAAAGTGCAAACGCTGACGCAAGGCGGTGGACAATTAGTGGCGTATGTTGTGCCAGTTAAAGCACTAGAAGATGAAGCGCAGTATAAGATGGATTTACATCAGTCATTGTCGGCACAGTTACCGGATTATTTAATACCGAGTTGGATAGAGATATTAGAGGTGCTGCCGTTAACGGCCAGTGGCAAAGTGGATTATCGCGCTTTAGCGGATGTTGCACTGTCTTTAGAGGTGGAGTATGTAGCACCGCGTAATGAACTAGAAATAGCATTGTGTGAGATATGGAGACAGTTATTAGCAGTAGAGCGCGTAGGTA